>CATAQZ010000025.1 GCA_949487015.1 Flavobacteriales bacterium UBA4585 | reverse complement strand
GGCCGTGAGCTGTGTTGTTCAACTTGGCTTAGTGATTTCCGTAGTGTAAATACTGCGGCAGCACGCTACCAGCAACTCAGTCTGAATCCTCAGAAATTGGCGGGACAGTGTGGGAAGTTAAAGTGTTGTTTGAACTATGAATTGGACAGCTACATTGAAGCGGTAAAGCGTTTCCCATCACCTTCAAAGAAACTTAAGCTCGCGAAAGGCGTGGCGTTCTTCCAAAAAATGGACATTTTTAAGGAGATGCTTTGGTATTCGCTCGATAGCGACCCCAACAACTGGGTGCCGTTAAAGCTCGACCAGGTTCTTGAGATTGTGGAAGCGAACAAAAAGGGGGAAACTCCGGATGACCTTGCAGAATTTGCTTACGTCGAGCAGCCTAAAGTGAAAGCTGAAGTTGCAGTGGCCGATTTCGTAGGCGGAAGTGCAGAAGATAGCATCACCCGTTTCGATCAGCCTAAAGGCGGTCGTAATCGCGGTGGCCGCAACCGCAATCGTGGCGGTCGTAACCGCAGTGGTAGAAAACCAAACGCACCGAAAAAAGCAGAATAATGCCCTTTTTAGCGCAAAAACTCACAAAAACAGCTGAAAATCGACTCGTTTTGGGTCTTTTTTCACTGTTTTTACTTTTTCTACAAAGTTGTTCTCCCCCGCCAGTTTTAGATGAACTGACCACTTTTGAAAACAACCTGTGGCATATGGACAGCGTGATCACCGTGCAGTGGGCACCCCAGGATGCGGAAAAACCGGTTTTCATGGGTATGTACGTCCGACATCTAGACGACTATCCGTACAATAATCTGTACCTCTTTCGCACTATACATTCAAGTCAGGGCGTGGAATATTCGGACACCGTGAACATCGCATTGGCGGATGACCTGGGCCGTTGGAATGGAACCGGGATGAGTACGCTGAAAACAGTCTTCGCACCCATAGGCGGAGGTGCGGTTCGCTTCAAAGGAGACGAGCGGTACACCCTGTCCATTATTCATGGAATGCGCGATACTTTACTCACGGGGATTCAAGACGTCATCGTAAAATTTGAGCAGGCAGAAAACTAGGTCCGCTTAGAACAACAGTTGCTCCCAAAGCACATCCATAAGATGTATTGCACTGCGTGAACTGAGGTCGTCGATCTGGTGACGGCATGAAGTCCCAGTGGCGACGATGTGTTCACCTTCGAATGCTTCAACGGCCGGAAGTAAGACTAAATCGGCCATCTTTTTACTCATTTCGAAATTTTCGCGCTTCATACCGTAGGACCCGGCCATGCCGCAGCAACTGCTTTTCACGCGGTTGACTTTCGTTCCTAATAAGAGTTGGAGCACGTAGGCCGTATCGCCAGCACTTTCTAAACTTTTCTGGTGGCAGTGCACGTGGAGTAAAATTTCCTCTGAGTACGGTGTGAAGAGTTGCTTCATCCCGGTTAGCTTTGGCAAATCATCCGCTAAAAACTTATCGAGGGTGGAGATGCGCTGGCTTGAAATCCAGGCTTTTTCTTCCGGCAGCAACCTTCCGTATTCATCCACCGCACTAAGAACCGCACTTGCCTCTAAACCCAAAATCGGCGCGTTTTTGAGCGTTTTTGCCGCATTTTGGAGCTTTTTTAGTGTTTTTTGGGCCAAAATCCTCGATTCTGGCAAAAAACCACCACTTATTGCTGCACGTCCACTTGGGCTACAAACGATCGCTGGACTATAGCCGATCGCGCCGAGCACATCACATGCCTTGCCCACTAACATTGGATCGTTCGCCTGGGTAAATTCATCCACCCACAAGATCACCGCGCGCTCGTGGCCTACGGCACTTTTTACCGAATAGCTTTTTTCATAGGCTTTCATATAGGCCGGTGGTGCCAGCTCCGGAACAGATCGCTCTGGGTGAATGCCCAACAATCGCTTGGTCAGTCCTGATTTCAGGATAGGGTTGATCAAACGCCATAATCCTTGATAGCTCAAGCTCTTGTGGAAGTTGGCAAATGCCTTATCCGCTAGGGTGCATTTAGAACGGTTTTGATAGAGATATTCAGACTTCATTGCTGCCATATCGACCCCAGAAGGACATTCCTTCGTACACCCTTTACAGCCCACACAATGTTGCATGGCTTCTGCTAATTCAGGTGCCTTGAATCCAGCTATACTCTGTTCGGTCAATACGCTGCGCAGCACATTCGCACGCCCACGCGTACTGTCCCATTCATCACGCGAGGCCATGTAGGAAGGACACATTAAGGCACCGGTATGCGGCAGTCGTCGGCAGTCGCCCGATCCGTTGCACTTTTCTACGGCGCGTAAGAATCCGCCTTCCTCGCTAAATGGGAACTGGGTGTCTAAAACCGGCTCCTCACGGTCTACTTCATATCGTAAGTCCTCGTTCATGGGTTTGGCACCCACAATCTTGCCCGGGTTCAATCGGTTCTCAGGATCCCACGCCTTCTTGAAGCTTTCCATCCATGGATATACCTGTGGCCCGTAAAAGTCTTTTATAAATGCTGCTCGAACGCGACCGTCACCGTGCTCGCCCGAGAGCGAGCCGCCGTATTTTTTAACGAGCGCGGCGCTGGCTTTA
Organism: Flavobacteriales bacterium UBA4585; assembly: GCA_949487015.1. Taxonomy (GTDB): domain Bacteria; phylum Bacteroidota; class Bacteroidia; order Flavobacteriales; family Schleiferiaceae; genus UBA10364. The sequence goes on along the minus strand of CATAQZ010000025.1, from coordinate 1,142 downwards.
CTGATTTCGTATAATAATCGGACCCCTTCGGAAGTCTTTAAATTTAGAATAGGGCGCAGGTGCAATTCCCCAGCACCGGCATGGGCGTAGTAGACACTTTCCTGGCCGAAGTCCTGCATTAATTCATCAAACTCACGGATATAATCTTGAAGCACATCAACGCGCACGGCGGTATCTTCAATACACGCCACGGGTTTTGCATCGCCCGGCACATTAGAAAGCAGTCCCAATCCTGCGGCACGGAGCTTCCAAACTTTATCGCTGTCGTCCCCAAAGAGCTCGGCTCGGGCATAGCTGTGCTCGCATTGTAGGGCAGCTAAATTTTCGGTCAACTCTGCTTCTGTTGATCCACGAACTTCAACGAGCAGAATAGCTGCGGGATCACCTTCCACAAAATCCCGGTAGCTTGAATATTCTTTACTCTCACGCGTACATTCTAAGATGATGCGGTCCATGAGTTCGAGTTGATAGGGCCCAAAGGCCATCAATTTCGGCGTTGCACTCATGGCGTCGTCCATGCTGTGGTAGTGCAAGGCAGCTACTGCGACATGAGCAGGCGGCAGGGGATCCAGTGCCATGCGAATCTTGGTGGTAATGCCTAATGTTCCTTCAGAGCCACACATGACAGCTAAGAGTGCATCGGGACCGTTGCCAATTAAATCAATCGCATACCCTGTATTTCTTCTGTGAATACTCGGATCTGGGAAATGAGCGGCGAGATTTTCGGTGGACCAAGCTTGGGACCATTGTGCCAGCCATTGTGCAACGGCTTCCGGAATTTCTCGTACCCCTTCAGAGTCGATTGCGCCCATGGCTCGCAACACCCCATCCGCGGTGACCAGCTCAAGGCCAAGCAGCTTTTCACGTGTGGTTCCGTAGGAAATAGAGGTGGAGCCGGAGCTGTTATTGCCCACCATTCCGCCCATCATAGAGCGGTTGGAGGTGGAGGTATTGGGACCGAAAAACAGCCCGTGTTCTTTAAGGTGGTGGTTCAGTTCATCACGTACGACACCCGGCTGTACTTCTGCCCATCGCTCCTCCACGTTGATATGGAGAATGGCGTTCATGTGCCTGCCGGTATCGAGAACGGTACCATCGCCAACGACTTGGCCGGCGAGGGAGGTTCCTGCGGCGCGTGGGAT
>CATAQZ010000024.1 GCA_949487015.1 Flavobacteriales bacterium UBA4585 | reverse complement strand
GCGAGGCAGGCGAATATGAAATGGATGGAGATTTGATTCAATTCAAAAGTGCATTAACTAACCTTATTGATAATGCCATAAAATATAGTCTAGATGCGCCTGAGATCAGTGTCAAATTGAGCCAAGGTTTAGAAGAATATAAAATTTTGGTCAAAGACCGAGGCATAGGAATGGATGAAGACACACAGCGACAAGTGTTTGATCGGTTTTATCGTGCAACGAAAGGAAACATTCATGATGTGAAAGGACACGGTTTAGGTCTTTCCTTCGTTAAAGATATCATAGAAAAACACGGCGGAACGATACAAGTAGATAGTGCTCCTAACGCCGGAACCACCTTTACGTTAGTATTGCCAAAAACAATATAATTATGGAAAAGCAGCGAATCTTACTAGTGGAAGATGATGTGAACTTTGGCAATATGCTCAAAGACACACTGGATTTTAACGATTACGAGGTCACTCTTGAACGCGACGGTGTACAGGGTTTACGTGCCTACAAACAAGGTACATACGAACTATGTATTTTTGACATAATGATGCCAAAGAAGGATGGTTTGACCTTAGCTACTGAGGTAAAAGAAATTGATAATGGTCAGCCGCTGATTTTCTTAACTGCCAAAGGACAAAAAGAAGACATTATTGCTGGTTATAGTGCGGGAGCCGATGATTATTTGGTAAAGCCTTTTGATACGGATGTTTTACTCTATAAAATACAGGCCATCATCGGTCGAAAAGTGTCTGAAATGGAAGAGGAGCCAGATACGTTCAGCATAGGAAGTTTCATTTTGGAGCCAAAAATTCGACAGTTAAGTCACGATGGGGAATTGATCCGACTAAGTCCTAAAGAAAGTGACCTCTTGAAAATGCTTATTCAACATAAAAACCAATTGATGCCGCGCAGTAAAGCACTATTGAAAATCTGGCGTGAGGATAACTACTTTACTGGACGTTCTATGGATGTTTATGTCGCCAAACTCCGTAAATATTTAAAAGTAGACGAGCGTATTCGCATAGATAATGTACACGGAGAAGGGTTCCGGTTAGTCGAAGAAGCTTAAGACCTCTTAGTGCTTGGATTGACCAATTTTTCGAGGATGAGTTGCGCCTCTTGTTTAGAGGCTTTTGTCTTTTTAATGCTGTAAAGTTGATCGCTTGCATATTTTCTTGCAGCGGTAAGATTTACAATAGGGGTTTTTGGGTAGCTTCCTGTATCCCATTGTTCCATTTCCCACATCATAGGTGGAATACCCCATGGCTCGTGTAAATGCGGCAGTGGCAAGTCCTTTAGTTCGGGCAACCATTGCTTGATGAATTCACCTTTTGGATCCTGATCATAGCTTTGCTTTATAGGGTTGTAAATGCGAATGGTATTTACCCCAGTGTAGCCACTTTGCATCTGAAATTGGGTATAGTGGATTCCAGGTTCAAAATCTGTAAATGTGCTGGCTAGGTAACGGGCTCCAGCTTCCCAAGGTAACCAGAGGTATTGGCTGTAAAAGCTCACAACCATTGCACGCATCCTGAAATTTAGATAGCCTGTCGCAGCAACACAACGCATACACGCATCCACTAAGGGTACTCCTGTGGTACCGTTTTTCCATGCTTCAAATTTCTTCTCGTCCCAGGCTTTTGAGGCGTCTACAGCAGTGTAGGCCCGATTTATGGGATGGAATTCGTAACTACATGCGCTTTCAAATTTTTGTATAAAGTGTGCTTGCCAGCGCAAGCGATCGACAAATGCGCGTTGATTACGCTTAGAGCCTGCTAGCTCAACGACCTCTGCCATATGCCATATTTGACGAATACTCAAATTCCCCCAAGCTAAATGGGGTGAAATACGACTGCACCCTTTTCTACTGGCTAGAGGTTTAGAAATACTTTGGGCATAGCCTTTAATACGTTCTGTCAAAAACGAATACAAAACGCGTTCCGCCCGTCGAGCACCGCCTTTTTGAAAGTAGGGATGGGGTTCGTAGTTGTTAGTATGTTGCCATGAATCAAAAATATTTGGGTGCGCTTGCTTGCAAACTGCGTTTAAATCAGTCTCAATTGGCGCTACATCCACATAATCGTACCAATCTTTAAGCCAGTTTTTACGATGCTTAAGTCCTCTTTTTACGCCTCCGTAATCCCATTCATTCCAAGAAATATCGCTGTTTTTCAATAGACATTTAACGGCCTTATCTCGCTCAAAAGTCTTACCTATACCTGTTTCTCGATGACTATAGACGGCCTTTACATCAAAGGTTGAAAGGCAGAATTTGAAGAAATCTATGGCCTCAACTTTTAGAAAATAGACTACTTGTTTACCCGCAACTTCATTAAGGTCTTTAATAGAATCCCAAATAAATCGTTCGTGCCGCGGATCGTAAGGTTTTTCGCTCCACAGTGTAGGTTCGTAAAGTGCTACAAAAAGTACGCGTTCCCCTGCAGCTAAAGCGCTTCGGATAGGGGCGTGATCGTGCCATCTAAAATCGCGTTTAAACCAAACAATATGAACGGATTGTTTAGTCGCCATTTCTTGTTGGTTTTACTTCAGGAAAGGGAAGGTGTGAAACCGATTCGGGTATGAAATAATGCTGAAGACCGAGCGCTAGTAGCGGGGGAGTATTGAAATGTAACGTACGATCCTCACGACATAGGGCATTACTTAATCCTACGTGTTGAACACGTCCTACGGTATAGATACAATCGTTCTTTAGTTTAAAACTTTCATCAAATTCCAATTCTACCGCCCACAATGCAGCAGTAGGTATGGGGTGCGTCCAGCCGTCTATAGTTTCGCAGCGCCCACCCAGATGTTCCCATTCAAAAATTCCTTCATCATAAGAAGCACTGCAATCATGTAATCGCTGCATTTCCTTCTCTGGAAGCGCTACAAGTGTGATACGTTTGCTTGTTTTATAATTCGTGTAGGAATGTCTATTGCCATTATCTGGACGGAATAAGATACTCATGCACGCAGGATTCGCTCCTACATGTGTGACATTGGTAAAGACTCCTGCATTCCAGTTGCCCTGTGTTCCAGATATGGCTAGGAAAGCAGTGCGTATACCGGAAATAGCGTTAATTAATCCGGTACGTTCTCTTCGCTGAAGACCGTCTAATGCCAAAGCTGTAAACGATTCTTTCCACATGCTTATAGAACGCTCTGTCCGCCGTCGATATGAACGATCTGACCCGTCATCCAACTGCTTTTATCTCCCATTAAGAATGCTGCCATTTCAGCAACATCGCCAACTTCACCTACGCGTTTCATTGGATTATTCGCACCTATGGCCTCCTTCTTTTCCGCTGTGCTGAGCAATTTTGATGCTAGCGGAGTGTCCGTAAGACTTGGCGCAATACAGTTAATACGTGCCTTCGGTGCCCACTCTGATGCAATGGCGCGTGTCAAGCCTTCTATTGCTCCTTTAGAGGTGCTCACTGTGGCGTGAAACGGCATTCCGCGTTGTACGGCAACGGTTGAGAACAATACGCACGAGGCAATACTGTCTTTGTTAAAGTTCTTTTGAGCTGCCTGTAAAGCTTTGATTGCACCCATCACTTGAAGTTGAAAATCTGCTTCAAAAACTTCTGGTTTTAAACCGCGAAAAGGTTTGAGGTTGATGGATCCTACACTGTACATGAGTCCATCAATATTTTCAGGCATGATGTCATCCCATGAGTCTGTTAGTACATCGAACTCTTCCCACTCAATAGTGTGTGCCGGTCCTTCGTAAGGTGTTCGGCTAAAAACAGTGATTTGGTGTCCTTCTGCGGCCAGTAGTTCTGCCGTTGCTTTGCCGATGCCTTTGCTACCGCCAACGATTACATAGTGTTTCATAGTTACTTCTTCTAAGATTCTAAACCCAATTTTGGCATCAAGGTTCGCAGTTGTGCGGTATTAAAGACGTTGTGGCGTATTTTCGAGGTCCTTAATCACAGCACATGAAACGACTAGAAGTAGGAACGACGCCATTATCTTATATTGACTATCAGTCCATTGCAGACGGTTCTGTAGAAATCACTCTTTCTGAAACGGCTCGAAAGAACATTACGGCATCACGCAAATTCCTCGAAGAAAAATCAGCGCGCAGTACTGCGCCTATATATGGAGTGAACACCGGCTTCGGGAGTTTGTGTTCTATTGAAGTGGGTGCTGAAGATTTGGGTAAGTTGCAAACCAACCTTGTGCGGTCGCATGCGTGCGGTACGGGTGAATATGTGGATCAGGCGGTCATTCGATTAATCATCGCTTTGAAATTAAAAAGCTTTGCAGTAGGTGTGAGCGGTATTCGACTTGAGGTTTGTGAAAGTCTCGTTCAGCTTTACAACAGCGGCGCATTGCCGGTTATTTATACGCAAGGTTCCCTAGGCGCTAGTGGTGATTTAGCGCCTCTGGCACACATGAGTCTTCCCTTATTAGGCGAAGGAAGCCTGTGGTTAAACGGAGAAATTGTAGAAACGCAAAAGGTTTTAGACGAATTAGGTCCCAAAGCCTGGGCAACTCATACGTTAGCTTCAAAAGAGGGGCTCGCGCTCTTAAACGGTACCCAATTCATGTCTGCGCATGGAATCTATGCGACCCTGCATGCACGCAGACTAGATTACTTCTCTGACTTTATAGGTGCCCTAT
>CATAQZ010000023.1 GCA_949487015.1 Flavobacteriales bacterium UBA4585 | reverse complement strand
TCTTCCCTGCGTGCACCGTCACCAGTAAAGTAATAGCCTTCGTAGTTGCTGAAGTATACATTTTTACAACGTTCGTGATCTCCGTAGGTCGTACGAAGCATAGACGGCCAGGGGTGTTTAATGCACAAATAGCCTTCAACACCGTCACCTTCTATCTCGTTTCCTTCCGCATCAAGAAGCACAGGTTGTATTCCAGGTAACGGACATCCGGCATAGGTGGGTCGTTGCGGACTTAGGTTACCAAGCCCCGATATCATAATACCGCCAGTTTCGGTCTGCCACCACGTATCCACTACGGGACAATTGCCGCGCCCAACCTTATCGTGGTACCAATGCCATGCCTCTGCATTTATGGGCTCACCGACAGATCCAATCACTTTTAGTGCCCCCAGTTCTGCGCGATCTACAAATTCATCGCCACAGGCCATAAGGGCGCGGATTGCAGTGGGTGCAGTGTAAAATTGGTTCACACCATATTTATCACAAACTTCCCAGAAACGCCCGGCATCTGGAAACGTCGGTACGCCTTCAAACATGAGTGTCGTCGCACCGTTGAGCAGCGGTCCATAAATAATATAGCTGTGTCCGGTGATCCATCCCACATCAGCGGTACACCAATACACATCGCCACGCTCGTACTGAAACACATTTTTAAAACTGTATCCGGCATACACCATGTAGCCACCGCAGGTGTGTACCACGCCCTTTGGTTTTCCAGTTGAACCTGAAGTATACAAAATGAAAAGCAGGTCTTCAGCATCCATGGGTTCAGCAGGGCAATCTGTATCCACTTCCACAACGGCTTCGTGATACCAACAGTCACGTCCCTCTACCATAGTCACGTCCCGCCCATCCCGGCGAACAACGATCACGCTTTCTACAGACGTGCACTGTTCTAATGCTTCATCTACGGTTGCTTTTACAGGTAAAGCTTTTGCACCGCGATACATTCCATCAGCGGTTAAAACACAAACACACTGACTATCGTTGATTCGATCCGCTAAGGCATTCGAAGAAAATCCAGCAAATACCACGGAGTGTACCGCGCCAATTCGTGCACACGCTAAAACGCCAATGGTTAATTCAGGAATCATAGGCATATAGACTGCAACCCGATCCCCTTTTTTAACGCCTTTCGCCTTTAAGACATTTGCGAAACGACTTACTTCATTGTGCAGCTCTCTATACGTAAGGCGCACTTCTTTTTCCTTTGGATTATTAGGTTCCCACAAGAGCGCGATATCCGCTGCATGTTCTTTAAGATGGCGGTCAAGACAGTTTTCAGTAATGTTCAGACGGCCTCCTTGAAACCATTTTACTTCGGGCGTTTCAAATTCCCATTCAAGCGTTTTATGCCAAGGTTTTTGCCAACTATATGCTGCTGCGATTTTTTCCCAGAATTTAATGGGTTTATTTATTGATGCAGCATAGGCTTTCTCATAATCTGAGAAGGCTCTTAGTTGAATTTGATCCATTGGTCCATCAGTTATTGGTTCTGATTCCAATTTAGGACAAAAAACTTACCTTCTACCTCTGAAATGAGCAGGCCTTTCTGCTCTAGATATTCGGGCGATTTCATACGTTCTAAAAGCTGTTCGTGTTCCAGCACTTCGAAACTGGGTTTGTGATTATGCTGGAGCTGGGGCCTTTTGATCTTATACGTTTTGACCCAGTTCATTACACTAACGTGGGAGATACCTAAAATGCGTTCAATTTCACGGTAGCTAACTCCTTCAATATATAGTTGAAGAGCTTTAACCACATAATAATCAGAGATTCGTTTGCCCAATTTCTGGACAGTAAAATAGTAGTTGCATTCTTTACAACGGTAGCGTTGACGATCTTTAATTATCCCACTTTTAACATAGCTTGCGCTAGAACACTTGGGACAGTGTTTTACTTCTTTCATGGCGGCGTAAGGTTTCTAACGAGGGAAAAATACAAAAAAAGTGGCGCAGATAAAAAACGCCGCCTAATTACAAGGCAGCGCTTAATCACTCTGTTTGGGGCAAACTGCCCTTTTGAATTTGCGCTAAAGCGCAGGTTTAGGTCATTTTAATGGTTTCTAAAGCTCTATGCGTCTCCACGACTTCACTCACTCTAGACATTACTTTAAAGAAGCCACGTACTTCTTCTTCTGTCACTTCAGTCAAGACTTGATGATTGAAGTCCAACACGGCCTGTCGACTGTAGTTGCGCATTTTTAATCCTTCGTGGGTCAATTTAATTAAAACACTCCGCCCATCATTTGGATTCGATTCTCTCGAAATCAAGCCCTGCTTTTCAAGACTATTTAATAGACGACTGAGAGAAGTGCTTTCCATGCCCATTTTCGGTCCTAGGGATGTGGAAGGGGTTCCTTTTTTAATGTCAATGTTTAATAAAGCGAAGCCCATTGCTACGGTTAAACCGTATTGGGCAACCTGCTCATTATACATTTTTGACAATGCAATCCAGGATTTCCTGATTTGAAAGTCAAAGGTTTCTTGTGGTTTCATACTTCTAATGATGAATCCAATATACTAAATAATGCTATGCGCGCATAGCATTATTTAAAAGTCTAAACTTCGTAGTAGCTGAGGAAGGAGTAAGTAGTTAAAATCGTCCATAAATTCAGATTTCGCACTATTTAAGGCGGTTTCTTGTGAGGCAGAAATGGCTGTTCCAGATATCGTATTGCTGTTCCAAAGCATGGAATTGTTTTCGGTGCTCGACAGTGAAAACTGGGCCTCGATGCGCACTTTGTGGCGCACCAACTCCATTCGAACCTGCCCAACTCCTGCGGTTTCGGAAGCCATCTGTCCGTTGCACTCTAGAACGAGTTGTGCAGATTTGCGACTACCGATATGAAAGTTTTTTGACAGACTTTTTTCTAGCTCATTGACCAATTCATCGGCTCCATTACTTTCAATGAATACCGTTGGCTTTTCAAAGTTTACTGCGATTGACGCTCCCCATTGACTTTTATTTTTTAGCCAACTTTTTGATTCCGTATGGGCAGATTGAATACGATCCCAGTCCCATGCAAAGAAGAGGGTAACGCGCGTTTCAGAGCCTGTATGTATGCATTGAATGGTTTGTTCTTGAAGAATAAATTGTCCCGAGCTCGAAGAAAGGGCAAGAGGAATCTGCTCTTGACGTTTTTCCGGCTGTTCATACTGTGCACGAAATGTTTCAGGTAAACCTAGATAAGCCTGCTTTACAGATGGCCAATTAACTGCTCCAACAACATTTTCAATCGACCGCAGCGCTTCGGTGGCACTCGCATTTAATTTCGTTCTGTATTGGATGTCTCCAAACAATTGAAAGTCATGGGCTTTGTCTAAAGCGTCAATAAGAGCGCTTAAGCGAGACGGAGCTGAAAGATTTGCATTTTTCGCCTCAGAGACTTTAGTATTGATCCATTCCATAGCTGCAGCATCTTGAATTTCTTTTTTGCGTAGAAAGGATTCAAGGTCGAGCCTGTAAAGGGTATAGAAACGGTATGCATCGGCATACGTCTCAACTAGTTCATAATCATCTAAGCGAAGGGATGAGGTTGATGTAGTGTTCGATTCAAACGCGCTATTAAAACCCCCAGCATCTTCTTTTTGCAAGAGTTTGGTTTCGTCATAAATCTCGCTTTGAACTTCTTGTGCAAGATCTGCTAGTGCATTTGAACGTGCCGCTTGCTGATAGGGTACGTTTGGATTAATGAAGCTACTCCCCATACCATAAACGTAGACCCCATTAACGTCAATTGGCTTTCCTGAAATCCAAGACGGCGGCGCATTCTTCTTTGTACCACAACCCCAGAGTAGGAGCGTAATGAAAAGTATGGTTAGGTTTCTCATTTGCGAATTAACTTTTGCGCTAGGACATAATCTGCGGCTTTTTTAGCAAGTATACCGACAGCATCTTTCCTCATGGAGGATGTGCTTTTAACGCGTTTGTTTCCTTTTCGTAACCGATTTAGCCGTCCGCTATCATTTGATCTTCGATCACTAGGATGTGCCTTATGTTGGTAGCGCCAACTGCCGGAATATAAGCTTCCTGATCCGGAATACTGGACGTAATGAACTTCGTCGCTAAAATCTTGATGGTACGATTCTGTCCATAATATTTTAGAAGTTGCTCTTTCAACCAAAGCAACTTGCATATCATAACCGGCTTCATTTCGTTTATGATATTCCATGTAGGTCACCTTCTTATATTTGGCTTTTTTGATTTCTTCTCCTTCTTCGTTCTTCTC
>CATAQZ010000022.1 GCA_949487015.1 Flavobacteriales bacterium UBA4585 | reverse complement strand
ACCCACGCTTGCAGTTGATCGCTATCGCCTTGCTGAATCCATCCGTTTTGTTCACAGAGCGCTGCTGCATCAGCCGTAGGGGCTTCCAACAACGCCGGGAATAATTTCTGGGTGGCCGTACTGATAGAAATCTTCTCTTCGTCAACCAAATTTTGGATACTGGCTAGCGCCGCCGGTGCTATAGGGAACTCGTCGATCTCAACGCTCTGTTCGTTTAGCCACGATTTAACCGATCCTATCAGTAGGTTGGTTGCGCCTTTGTAATTCGTTGTATGCTTGATGACTTCTTCAAAATATAATGCGAAAGCCTTGCTGTCGGTAAGGACAAAAGCATCGTATTCACTTAGGCCTAGATCTGTTGTATACTTTTTAAACAATTCATAGGGAAGCGGCGGCATGGTTTCGCGTACTTCATCGACGTAAGAAGCTGAGACAATCACGGGTACTAAATCCGGCTCCGGGAAATAGCGGTAATCGTGAGCATCCTCTTTAGTACGCAAGCCGATAGTACAGTTTTTAACCGCGTCAAAAGTTCTGGTTTCCTGAAAAATGGGGGTTCCGCCTTCAATCAAATCAATCTGACGAATGATTTCAAAATCAATCGCCTTTTGAACGTTACGAAAGGAGTTCATGTTTTTGACCTCCACCTTCGTTCCAAATTTAGTAGTCCCTTTTTTGCGTACCGAAATGTTCAAATCCGCACGAAGCGAACCTTCCTCCATGTTACCGTCAGAAATTTCAAGGTAACGGACCAATTTTCTGATCTCACTCAAATAGCTATAGGCTTCCTCACCATTTTTAATTTCTGGTTCCGAAACAATCTCAAGCAGTGGAATCCCTGCACGATTTAAATCTACGAGCGTATTGAAGGGGTCGATATCGTGTATGCTTTTTCCCGAATCTTCCTCCATGTGGATTCGAGTGAGGTTAATTCTCTTGTCTTTGCCCTGTGCATCCTTAATGCGAACAAACCCTCCCGTACAGATAGGGGTGGTGTCCTGAGTAACCTGATAGCCCTTCGGTAAATCCGCATAGAAATAGTTCTTGCGCGCAAATTCATTGCGCTCACGAATGGTACAGTCGCAGGCAATCCCCAGCTTCACAGCATAGTTCATCACGGATTTATTGAACACAGGCAGGGTGCCTGGATGGCCCAAGCTGATCGGGCTCACCTGCGTATTCGGAGAAGCGCCATAGGTGGTTGCATCACCGCAGTAGGCTTTACTTTTTGTGCCCAATTGCACGTGAACTTCAATACCAATTACCGGTTCGTAGGCGTCGTAAATGCTAGACATTTCGAGATAAATTAGAGCGCTAATTTACGCTTTTTAAGACTGTTTTAGGCCCCGATTTTGATACACTTCTTCAATCCTCGACACCATGGCGTCTAAGAGCTGCTGCACATCGCTAACAGGCTGAATTTGAACATCCCATACACTGAGCTTAACAGGGCTGTTTTCTGCTTCAACGAGCGGCGCCAACTTCACGGCATCTTTGGCGGTGCAATGAACGCGGTATTCGTATTTCTTCGAAGATTTTTCAATGCGAGCAAGATCTACTGCACTGTAGCGATGGTGATCACTAAATTTTATT
>CATAQZ010000021.1 GCA_949487015.1 Flavobacteriales bacterium UBA4585 | reverse complement strand
TGGGTTCAGAACGTCGCGAGACAGTTCGGTCTCTATCTGCTGTGGGCGTTGGAAATTTGAGAGGAGCTGACTTTAGTACGAGAGGACCGAGTTGGACAGCCCTCTAGTGTACCTGTTGTGTCGCCAGATGCATCGCAGGGTAGCTACGGCTGGTTGGGATAAGCACTGAAAGCATATAAGTGCGAAGCCCACCTCAAGATGAGATTTCCCTTAAGGGTCGTTCGAGATGAGGACGTTGATAGGCTTCAGGTGTAAAGGCAGTAATGTCATAGCCGAGAAGTACTAATTACCCGTGGCTTTCTAAGACGAAGACTTTATATGTTCATATACCAATGTGTTAACGCATTTAAACTTATTTAAAGTTTATGGTGGTTATCGCAGTGTGGATCACCTCTTCCCATTCCGAACAGAGAAGTTAAGCACATTAGCGCCGATGGTACTGGGTTTCCGGGAGAGTAGGTCGCCGCCATTTTTCAGACCCAATCTAGTTTTACTAGGTTGGGTTTTTTTATGCGCTAAAGTTTCGCTTTAGACGTTATTGATCCATTATTGTTTATGTTTACGCCTGTATGAGGCCCTTCTTATTTACATCTTTTCTCTTGTTGCTTTCGGCTTGCGTTTTTGGTCAGTCGGATACAACAGCTTTAACCCAGAGTGATTCGACCATAATGGGTATTCAAGATCAGATAGATGTTGCTGATTCTCTGCATAGAGATGAGGACTCCTTGTATATGTTTTCTGGACCTGTTTGGTCCTCTGTTACATATGAGAAGGGGTACTTCGTTAGTTTTGGAAATAAAGTAGCAGATAGTCTTACGCTTCTCATGAGTAAGCGCTCAGAATCTCAGATATGGAGATCCCAACCATGGGATTGGTCGGTTCGAGAGAATTCCGCAATAGGTGGCATTCAGTTCGACGCTTTGAATCCATATATTTCAAGTGAGCTTGATGGTTGGAATCGGTTTTCAAGATCTTATTTATCGATGCCCAATTACCACAGTGCCAGTTCACCTAGGACAGACTTAACTGTACTAACAGGTATAGGAGGCGGTCAGTTTTTCGGTTTAAAAACTATGTCCCCAGTGGATTCTGCAAAGCAATTGTGGATAGATTATTTGCGTTCGAATGCTTTAGGGTTATATCGTAATGAAGGCACGGACGGTCATGAGCTCAACATTAAGATGCGTCAAGACGGTGTGTACAAGGATGGTAGACGAACGTTACCACTTCACGGTTTTGAGTTTAGTTACTTCAGCTCAAGAAGTGGTCAGAACGGTGGACTCAATTCATCAGATTTCTTTGAAAGCAATGTGCCCACATTACGCAGAAACTATAGTGTCGCAAACGATCGAGGCGAACTGTATGAAGAACAGCTACGTTTTATGTACTACCGTCATTTAAGTGATGTTACATTAAAAGCTCAACTTAAAAGCGCGGCATGGGCAGTGCAAAGTGATTTACAACAGACGGAGTATTTCTGGGATAGTACTGATGTAATACCACAACTAGATAGCCGAACGCTTTATTACAATGATTCATTACGACTGACTAGTGCGGAAGTCATTCTGCATTATGACAAAATTTTTGGACTTCTTGGGTTGAACAGAGCATACTGCGCCATAAACGCCCATGCAGGGATAGAAAATCTTACGAGTAATTCAGGAGGTTGGGATGCCTTTAGAACAGATAGTAGCGCAGTTTCAGAGGCTTTTGATAACATAGTACAACCATTTGTCAGAGCCCAAGCTACTTTAGCTTTAGAACGAGACGGGCTCTTATCATTTCGTGGTACATATGCAGTCAATATCATTGGCTTCAATGCCGGAGGTTATGATCTAAGGAATAATGTTTCTATACCTAAGATTACTGGTGATTTTACTGTTGGCGTTAATTTCCTTCACCAACCACAGATGTACCGATTTGAGCAACTCTATGGATATTCATATGACTTTAGGGATATCGAGCTTTCTTATTTTAAGAATGAGGTAGCGTTAGATTGGAATCAAGGGGAGCGTTGGAAAAAGGAGTTGCTCCTTTACGGGGCACAGATAAGAGGGATGCGTTACCTCGAGTCATTCGATGAATTGGCAACTTGGGACGGCACCTATGCTCGAGCACAGGTCGGATTAACGAGTAATAGAGAAGGCTTGAACTTAAGTGTTCAAGGATATGGCGCCTACAAATCTTCGTTTGGAGGGTTTGCTACACCGAATTGGGGCGGATTCACAGAAGTGAATTACAAAACCAGCATAGGGACGAAGTTTGAATGGAAGGCCGGTATAAACGTAAGTATGGAAGATGCTTTCTATACACCAACGTATTTAGTGGGCGTGCCGATATGGGCCATGCAAACCGATCATTTAGCAGGGAGTTATCCCTGGGCAACCGCATTCTTTGAAGCACGAATAGCGAATTTTATCGCAGGCGTAAGAGTCGTGAATGCCCTTGAAGGATTAGCAGATTACAGCTATTACGCTTTTGGTGCAACTCCAAGAACAGATCGTTGGGTTCAATTGAGTGCTCGCTGGACCTTATTCAACTAGGTCTTCTGTGGCGGCTTCTTCGCTGCAGGGAAAAGAATGTTGTTTAGAATTAAGCGGTAGCCCGGACTGTTAGGGTGGTTGTTAAGATCCGTGTGCGGATCGCCGACTCGGTGCTGGTAATCTTCTGGATCGTGACCACCATAGAAAGTCCAATAACCTTTGCCTTGCGTGCCGTGAATATAACGTGCTGCACCATCGACTGCATTGGAACCTAATATTGTAGTGGTTGGTTTTAATGTTTTTGGCAAGAATGCCGTGGTTTGGCCGTAAAAGCTTTTGACAAGGTCGGTGTGGTTCTGTACTAAGATGGTTGGTATCACATCGTATTTTGCACTGAAGTCGAAGAGCTCAAAGTAGTCTTTGTTCTCTTTCATGGAGCGTACACGGCGGTCTGTAATATCGATGTTGGAATATTCGTACCGAAGGGGATTGGTTTCTAAGGTGAAATCTTTGAAGGCGAAGCATGGACTATAGTCCAGCTGATAGGCGGCGCCAGGTGCCATGGGGTCTCCATCGAACATACTTTCGCAAATATCAGTTTTTTGAGCAGCCAGTGCGATATCATAAGAATCAGTCGCACTGCACATCGCGAACAGGAAACCGCCATTATCTACAAAAGTTGAAATCGTTTTAGCAACAGCGAGTTTTTGTTGGCTTACTTTATCGAAACCCATATCATGTGCTGCAGCTTCAAAACTCGCTTTCTGGTTGATGTACCAAGCTGCATCTCTATAGGACCCATAGAATTTACCGTATTGTCCTGTGAAATCTTCGTGATGTAGATGAAGCCACTGGTAGTCGCCAAGGCTGCCGTCGAGTACCTCTGTATCGTAAATCGTAGTGAACGGTATATCAGCATATTCTAAAACCATCGTTACAGCATCATCCCAAGGTTGCGCGCCGTCTGGAGAATAAACGGCGATTTTTGGGACCCGTTGTAGTGCGACCGTATTGGTGTTGTTCGCAGGGCTTTTAAGATCGGCCATGAGTTGGACCAATTGGGCGGCCGAACTCGTTTCGTAAGACACACCTCGAAGAAGCGCTTGTTGTATGAGTTTTGAATCGGCGTTTAAAATCGCGAAAGAACCTCCTCTGTGATTTAGTAGCCAATGGCAATCGTAGCCGTTTTCTATGGCGTTGTACAACAGACCATAGGCTTTGAGATGATCGCGTTGCTGGCTTTCGTCCATAGGAATAAGGACTTGGGCAGAAACAACGGTTGGAAGAAGTGGGAGCGCCCACAATAGTACGCTCAATAGAACAGAGTGCGTTTTGTGGTTAGCGCGCATGGTTTAGAAAGGTACGTCGCCGCCGTCGAGTCCCGGTGTAGGAAGGTTGGTGTAACCGCCGGTATCGTCGGAATTGAATCCTCCCGATCCGTATCCGGGACCGTCGTTCATTTTACTCTCCATCGTGATGGTATCACCTTGGTCCAGATCAGAGAATTTAGCCAGTTCCCCGATAAAGCGCAAGCGTACATCATCAAGCGAACCGTTTCTGTGCTTAGCAATAATAATTTCCGCCTGTCCCATTGAAGAATCGCCGTCCTCCCATTCCTCAATCTGGTAGTATTCCGGACGGTAAATGAAGCTCACGATATCGGCATCTTGCTCGATTGCACCAGATTCACGTAAATCAGAAAGCTGCGGACGTTTTGATGTTGAACGCGTTTCAACAGCACGTGAGAGCTGTGAAAGGGCGATTACCGGTACGTTCAATTCCTTTGCAACTGATTTGAGTGAGCGGGAGATGGTGGAGATTTCCTGCTCTCGGTTTCCTTGCGCTTTGGAACCTCCTACGGTCATGAGCTGCAAGTAGTCAATGATGATTAAATCCAAGCCTTGGGTGGAGTGGAGTCGACGCACTTTAGCACGAAGGTCGAAAACACTCAAGGCAGGTGTATCGTCGATAAAGAGTTTTGCTTTTTCTAGGTCTTTGACACCGGAGGTTAATTGGTTCCATTCGCCATCAGTGAGGTCTCCTTTACGCAGTTTTTCTGAGTTGATGCCGGTTTCGGAAGAAATGATACGAGTGATTAATTGGACCGAAGACATCTCAAGTGAAAATACTGCCACGCGCTTTTGATGGTCAATCGCCATATTACGCGCCATTGAGAGTAC
>CATAQZ010000020.1 GCA_949487015.1 Flavobacteriales bacterium UBA4585 | reverse complement strand
ATTGATTTTATTGAGGCAAACTGCACCAATAATCAAGCGTAAAACAGCAGTTTTTGATATTTCAAATAGATCGGTGGGCCGTTGTCAAAAACTAGGCGCGTCCCACTGTAAAAAGATCTGGCATCACCCATAAACTGTGCAGACTGCACCGTTCTTACCAAAGAAAAATCGACGATTTTGCCAAAATCGACATTAATTGTAGTTTCGTCCAATTCTGTAAACGTTGTTTCACAACAATCTTCGGAATCTAAAGACTTATCGGTTGGATTGCACGTGGTTGTTTGCGGAGCATGACAACATACCGCCGCTGCTGTAATAGCCAAATGCTCTTCGTGCGCTACGCTCAGATGGACACTTTCTTCATGCTGGCAAAAGTGCAAATAGCTCACTGCACCCGTTGCGACAAGGGTGTAAAACAATGTGAATACCAGGATGATGAACTTCCGCATGAAGACAAATTTAACCAATATCTTTGAGCTACAATAGTTTTGCCATGCGAAAAGTAATGATGTTGGGCTCTGGAGAGCTGGGAAAAGAGGTGGTTATCGCCTTAAAAAGAATGGGGTGTACAGTGGTTGCATGTGATGCCTATGCGAGCGCTCCTGCAATGCAAGTTGCGGATGCATATGAAGTTTTTTCTATGCTCGATGGTGCAGCGCTCGAGCGAGCGGTCCTCAAACACCAGCCGGATATCATTGTGCCTGAGGTTGAAAGTATTCGTACCGATAAACTTTACGCATTCGAAGCATCAGGTATTCAAATAACGCCATCGGCGAAAGCAGTGAATTTCACGATGAACCGCAAGCTTATTCGTGATTTGGCAGCTCAGGAATTGGGCTTGAAAACAGCGCCTTATGCTTATGCTACCAGCATGGAGGAGTTTACGGCGGCGGTAGATAAAATAGGTCTTCCTTGTGTGGTTAAACCCTTAATGTCGAGCTCTGGAAAAGGCCAAAGTGTGGTAAAAGATATTTCGGAGCTTGAAGCGGCTTTTCACCATGCTATGGAGGGTTCGCGCGGTGATTTAAAGGAAATTATTGTGGAAGGTTTTATTGACTTCCATACCGAAATAACATTATTAACCGTTACTCAGAAATCGGGTGAAACACTGTTTTGTGCGCCCATAGGGCACCGCCAAGAGCGCGGGGACTATCAGGAAAGCTGGCAACCGTGTGCCATGGAATCATCGCAACTCGGGCAAGCGCAGTCTATGGCGAAGAAAGTAACGCAGGCATTGGGTGGCTATGGAATCTGGGGGATCGAATTTTTCTTAGGTCACGATGCTGTTTATTTTTCAGAATTGAGTCCTAGGCCACACGATACAGGAATGGTCACGCTCGCGGGCAATCAAAACTTCAATGAGTTTGAATTGCATGCCAGAGCTTTATTAGGTTTGAATATACCTGAGATTGAGTTGCGTTATCCGGCGGTGAGTGCTGTGGTATTGGCTGAAAAGGAAGGTATTCCAGTTTACGGAGGTATGGAATTAGCGAGTAGAGAACTACAGTCGGATTTCAAACTATTTGGAAAGCCAACGACTCGTCCCTACCGTAGAATGGGCGTGGTACTAACCTATGACCGATCAGAAAAAGAAACCATGGAAGAACTCCGCGCACGTGCGGCACGAATTGCCAGTGGCATTACAGTGCATTAATTTTTGCTCGAATGGGTTCTGTGAATGTTTCGACGATGTCGCGGTCGAGCGAACCCAGTGTTTGTCCCTCTAGTTTGTGGTAGCGCAGTCCATGTTTAAAGGCGTTGACTAGGTTTGGGTTCGTACTCTTCATGTAATTTATGGAACCATAAGAGAAGAGGACTTCGCTGTAATTGGGACCAATTTCGATGAGCGCCCCGTCGCTCAACGTCAAATAATGACACAAGACCATTTGATAGGGAGCCCCTGCATTGGATTTTTCATTCAAAATGTTGCGCTCTAATGTATCAACGACATTTAGGAGTTCTTCTTTTAACTGCGCTAAAATGCGTTTGGAAATTCGTCCTGAGGCTTCCGTGTAGCTGATTTGTCCTAAGAGGTTATCAAATGCGCTGGCCGTCCAGAACTCTGTTGTTTTAATGCCCTGGCTGAGCTTAGTCAATTCGGCACCTTTTTGAATCAATTCTGATGGGATTTCCGAAGGGTCAAATCGTTGGTGTCTTCGCAAGTTCTCCATTACCCATAAGTAGTATCGAAACGCACTTAGCGTCGGCTGATCCACATAGCGGTAAAGCGGTAATTCTTTTGCTGTAAAGTAAAGCTGGGCTTCGGGTTGTTGTATGGCGAGCTCTAGATTTTTACGTGTATTCTCAAGATAAAAATCAATATCGCTGTATTGCTTAATGGGCGGCATTGTGGTGCAGACTACTACCTGAGCATTTTCCTCCGTATTTGTTCGAAGCGCATCTATACTCAACGAGAAATGGTTGGCCAATTTAACGAGCTCATCTGCAGTCAGCGGTGTCGAACCCGTACGCTTGCGATAGAGTGAAGCACGCGAACAGCCCAAAACACCCATGAGGTCTTGTGTGATTTTCGATTTACCTTTGGTGGAGCCGAAAATCTCAGCAAACAATTGAACTTGGAACTCGTTGGGTGTAAACATGGTTTTTGACTGAACCCCTAATATCGTACATTTTAATTTGATGCATACCCCCGCTGAAAACGCAATCGTCGGCAAGTTGCCTGGTAGATTAATTACGCTGGAAGATGGAGTCCTTCTTCCATTAACGCAGCCCTTAGTGCGCCGCAGTTCTGGACAATATGCGCGCCAACGAAGATTGGCTGTTTTGAACCGCTGGATTCGAAAGGGAATTCTTCAAGTAGTCGGAAGCCCATGGCTTCCAGGATTTTGGGTATTACCTCCCGAAGATGCAACACGTGCGCTCGTTGCGATTAAACAGGAGCGCTTACCGGTCAAACTACTTTTAGCAGTGACGAGCGAGCCCATGCGCGCAAACAAAAATTGGTCTTCTTTTGAAGCAGATCCATTGATGACCGTTGCGGTGCAATGGGCCTCGTTTGAGTCGTACAGGCAAGAGATGAAAAAAAAGTACCGTGCCCGGTTAAATAAAGCGCTAAAATCCAATTCAGGTGTGGAAGTTCGCGTGCTATCTGCTGATAATGCGGAATTCTCAAAAGCAGCGGAGTTATTGGCAGCAACACTCACGGACCGCGTAGTAGCGATGCCTGAGAATTTAGAATGGCTTTTAGCGATGTATCAAGAATGCTTTGGACCCTCATTCCAAATGCACGGTTTTTTTCTTCAGGGAGCATTGATTGGCTTCATTTCGACCGTTGAAGACGGGAAGCTCTTGCGGGCAATGCACTATGGTTCAATAGAAAACACTCCTCAAGATTTTTACAGTTACGCGATGTTTTATGCGATTCGACTGGGTATTGAGGGCGGATTTGAAAAAGTGAGTTTAGGCAGGACAGCTACTGAAATTAAGAGTACTTACGGTGCATTACCCGAAGCGAATTATTTTTCATTCTATTCCGAACATTGGTTTTTTCAGCAAGTATTGAAATTGGCTCAGCGACGTTACGAGCCAAAGTCATATGTTTTGCGCAGTCCTTTTAAATAAATAGTTTCAAAGGTGCCCAACATTTCATAGCTTAGAGATTCAACAAAATCAACATTTTTATGAGTGATACTTATCGTCAAGTCTTTGAGAACAATAAAAAGTGGGCAGCGCATCATTCTGCATCCAATCCAGAATTCTTTGAGAATTTAGCTAAGGGTCAAAGCCCAGATTTTTTATTTATCAGCTGTGCTGATTCTCGCGTCCCTGTCAATAATATCATGGGTCTTGATCCGGGAGAGGTGTTTGTCCATCGCAATGTTGCGAATCTAGTGGTGAATACAGATATGAACATTCACAGTGTAATTCTATACGCTATTGAGCATTTGAAAGTGAAGCATGTCGTGGTCTGTGGTCATTACAATTGTGGTGGTGTCGCAGCGGCAATGGGAAATCAAAGCTTGGGATTAATAGATGGTTGGCTTCGTGAAATTAGAGATGTGTATAGATTGCATGCTGCTGAGTTGGACGCCATAGAAAATGAAGGTGCACGATACAACAGATTGATTGAATTGAATGTATTAGAGCAATGCAATAATATTTTGAAAACTGAATATTTCCAGAAGAGTCATGCTGCCGGCGGCGCTCCATCAGTACATGGATGGATATTTGATATTTCGAAAGGTGCTCTACTTGATTTAGATTACGATTACAAAGCGCAGATAGAGAACATGAAGGCTATATATGATATTAATGGCTGAAACGCTCCAATTTGAGAATGAATATGGCGCCTTTACTGTAGCAAGTAGAGGCGCTTCTTTATTAGAGCTAAAAATGGGCGCTCATGACCTGCTTTATGACTTTAAGCAGAATGCCGGGGATTGGGCTGCAGGTGCCGTATTGTTTCCATTTCCTGTACGTATGGCTTCAGGAACGATCATGGAGCATAATGGACAAGAGTTTCATTGGCCGATCAATGACGAAAAACATCATGCAGCTTTGCACGGATTCACTGCCAATAAAACCTTTGAAACCAAACGGGTTACTAATGGCGTATGTTGCCGTTATTCGTATAATGGTCAATATGAGTTCTATCCTTTTCCGTGCGATTTAGAAATTCACTATTCGCTTGGTGCCGAAGGGTTTTCGTTTAAAGCGACTGTCAGCAATACAGGCACGCAAGTATTGCCTTTTCATATTGGTTGGCATCCATATTTTAAGATTCAGGGAAACTGGGGATTAAGTCCCGAACCTACAGCACGTTTGATGAAAAATGAATTTAGTCATCCCGGTGAGAAAATCACATATACTGGTCACAAATGGGCAGAAGAGGTAGACGGGGCGTTTTTCTACAGCGATAATCCTCGAATCCGTAATGGGGAGTATACACTTGAAATCAAAGCACTCGCATCAATTGTACAGGTTTTTAGACCTGCTAAAGCGCCTTTCATTGCTGTTGAGCCTATCACTGGGTTGGGGCACGAAGAATTCCCATGGATTGAGGTTCCGCCAGGTCAATACCGTGAAATTAGAACGGCAATTGAATT
>CATAQZ010000019.1 GCA_949487015.1 Flavobacteriales bacterium UBA4585 | reverse complement strand
GACAGCTATGTAGGTCAAGTCTTTTTAGGCGGTGAAGACAAGCAAGGTTTTCGCCACCCAAGAACCGATTCTAGTTTCAGGGTAAACTACAACGCATGGGTGTTCAATAATAGTGGACAAAGCACCTTTTTCTTTCCTACCACAGATCAGCAGCGCTATCAAAAAATGATGGACGGCTTTAACCACAATCCATGTTGGACGAACCCTTCATCTGCAGGTTGTGTGAGTACCTTAGATGTTGATCTTCAAAACGAACTGAACAAGAGTGGTAATCGTTCTGATCTCATATCAGCAGGTCCATTTAGTACTTTTGGACCTGGAGATACTATCAATATCGCTTTTGCCTTTGTCGTGGCAAAAAAGATGGAGGACGGAAATCCGAATGCCCAAAACAATGCAGTTCAACGCAGTGGATTGCTCAGCGCAGCGAATTGGGCACAAACCACATACAATGGTGAAGACGGTAATTTCAACGGTATTCTAGATCCGGGAGAGGATAAAGATGGTAATGGAGAAATCACACGATTCATCCTTCCTACGCCACCTACTATTCCCTATTCAAGAGTAGAGGCTGGTGAAAATAGTGCTACCATTTACTGGGCCAGTAATAGTGTCACAAGTGTAGACCCTATTTCCAAAAAACAAGATTTCGAAGGATTCAATATTTACGCTACCACTACGGGGTTTGACGTATTCAGCACCCCTAATCTTGCAGATGATTTGAGCTTGGTCGCATCTTTCGACAGCACAGGTAACGTTTATGGGATGAATAATGGATTTACACCGGTATTGCTTCCCACACCTAAAGAATTTGAAAACGATACGGTCGTATACGATTATGCTTACACAGTTTCTCCCTTACCCAATGGATGGCAAACGGCAATGGCTGTGACCGCCTTTGACAAAGGAGATCTCAACTCTGGACTCGAAAGTCTTGAAAGCTCTGCGCTTGCAAACGTTACGCGGGTCTTCCCAGGCACAGAAGCTGCAAATGAGGAAGATCGTCCTTATGCATACCCTAATCCATATTATCTTAATGCAGGCTGGGAAGGACAGAGTAATTTTCAAGAAGAAAGTAGAAAAATCATCTTTGCCAACCTGCCGGCACATTGTCAAATTACGATCACCACTGCTGCAGGGGATTTGATCGATACGTTTGAGCACACACCTGAATACAACGGTACAGATATTCGTTGGTTTAGAACCTTCGGATCAGAAAATCCAGAGCAAAATACATTCTCAGGTGGAGAGCATGCATGGGATTTATTATCAAAAGAAAGTCAAATCATCGCTCGAGGCACTTATCTCTTGCATGTACAAGATTTAGAAACTGGAAAACGAACTACAGAACCCTTTATAATAGTTAAGTAATGAGAAAATATCTACTCACCCTTTTAGTTGCTGCATTCGCTGCAACTGCCTACGGTCAATCTTACGTTAGCATTAGTACAATCAACGACGTATCTGCAAGCGATTTAGCCGCTTGTAATGACACTTCAGCCTACCTCGGGCAAACCATTATTACCCGTGGAGTTGTTGTTACCCCCGGTTGGGCTACAGAAGTAGCTTCCGGTTCGGTAACTGGAGGACTTCGTCCTTTTATTTTTATACAAGACACTGCAGTTGGTGGACAAAGTTCGCCTTGGGCAGGAATTGAAGTTATGGGCGTGTATTCAGCCTCAAACGGATCGCTTCAAGTGCCTTCCACCTTTACCCAGGTGCTTCCGGGCGATATCGTGGAGGTCAAAGGTTTAGTGGGCGAATACAACGGTTCGAACCAATTAAGTCTGGTCGATGCCAACAGCTTCAGCATCATCTCAACAACCACAGATCCTGTGATAAGCGACACCATTTCGTTGGGGGACCTCAACGACAATCTGCAGGTTAATCAACTTACTACCGGTGAACAATACGAAGGATCCTTCGTAACACTAGAAAATCTTACCGTGACTTCTGTTATTCAATTTTCTGGTAACCGTGTCAGCTTCAACGTAGCCGATGCGAGTGGTAACGTCATTAACGTAAGTGACCGATTCTTAGCTCAAAAACTCTCTTCATATAGTACGGTAAATCCTAATTCGCCGCAGTCTCAAGGTTCTTTTGTACCTCCAGTACCAGGAACATTCCTAAACTCATTAAGCGGTGTAGTTCGTCACGATGCAAACGGTTGTACTGGTGATAACGGACGTGGCTATGAAATCAATCCATTCGACAGTTTACATTACGACGTTGGCTACGCACCGCCTTACATCGCGAACTTCGAGCGTGATCCATCTGTACCTACTTCTAATCAAGACGTTGAAATCATCTGTAATATCACAGATTACGACGGTACTGTCGATAGTGTCTGTATCGCATGGACTGCGGATAACGCAGTTAGTATTGCAAACATGCCTAAATACGCTTTCCCTTTAAGTGCCGGTACAACCGATGAATACGAATATGAAATTCCCGCACAAACCGACGGCAGCACCGTACGTTACTACATCTACGCCGCGGATAACGACGGGAACGAAAGTTGGTATCCGACAAAACCGACAACTCAAGCTTTACCAAACATTGAATTCTACACGGTCCGTGATAATGGAATGCTCGTCTATGACATTCAATACACCATGGATCCCTTTGGCGATAGTCCCCTAGAAACACAAGAAGTAACTGTCAAAGGTGTGGTCACGGCTTCAACAAAAATTGGTGACCTGGGCTACCTCTATATTCAAGATGAAACCGGTTCTGCCTGGAGTGGAATTTGGTGTGTGGGAATTGGTCTGAATCAATTCTACCGTAATGAAGAAATTGAAGTAACTGGTGTGGTGGAAGAATACTATGGAATGACCCGACTCAATGTTACTTCCGCAAATAAAACTGGGAATCTTGGTACCGTTAGCGCGACAGTGCTCGACCCTTCGGATTCAGCATCATATGCAAACTTCGGCTGGGAGCCATACGAAAGTATGTATATCCGCTATGAGCAGCCGAACGGCAAACTTCATATTAGCCAAACAAATCTAGGCTTTGGTGATTATGCTGTGAGCAGCTCTAACACTGCCACAGTGAGCCACAGTGGTCGCATTCTTGCAGGACGTCAAAGCACTACTGCTTACAGCTCCTTAGATGTTCAACTGGTCACTGACACTTCATACAGCAGTTTAGACGGTGAGATGAATGTAACGCCAATCGTTGTGAGCGATACTATGACTTTCGATGCGATTGAAGGGATTCTATACTACGGTTTTAGCAACTACCGTTTGGTGCCGCGTAACAATAATGACTTCATCGGTGCAAACGTAACGTTGGATAGCATTACCGTGGCGAACTCACCTATTGGCGTAGTAGAATTGGACCACATGAATGTGGCCTATTACCCGAACCCTGTAAATAATCAGTTGACCGTTAAAGCGCCTATGGATGGTGTATTAGCGATTTACAATAGCGCGGGTAAACGAGTGTTAGGTGAGCGTTTCTCGCACGAGTCAAATGTAGATGTAAGTGCATTACCTAATGGTTTGTACTTACTAAGTCTCGAAGGATCAACAGGCCAATTCTTTACTCGAATTTCTGTACAACACTAATTCATGAAATACCTACTGTACTTCGCGTTAGCGGTACTTGTCTTTAGTTGCCGCGGGACGGACAATCCCGTGGCAAACAAGGCGCCTGAAACACTGCTTCAAGTCGATAGCATTGTGCGCTCAGGTGACCTGCGATTGGGAACAAACGTTACCCTGCATTGGTACGGTATGGATGTAGACGGCTTTATAAAAGGATACCACATCACTGTAGATGAAAGCACAAGCTTTACAGAACGTACAGACAGCACCTTCAGCTTTAGTATTGAAGCCGGTCAAGATACCACTGACATTTTACTCACGGTGGCGGCAGAAGATAACGAAGGACTGATCGACCCTTCACCTGCTTCACTTATAGTACCTATAAAAAATGCAGCACCTGAGGTAGCTATTGATCCAGACGGGCTGTTATCAGATAGTGCATTCATTGTCGCTACTGTGGATTGGCGGGCAACGGATGACGATGGTGATGAGACCATTGAAAGCGTGGAATTCAAATTAAACGCAGGAAATTGGGTAGAAATAGGCACTTCAATATCCTTATTATCCTTCGCTACGGACCCTCAAGGCAACGTTGCATACTATAAAAACGCGGGCTTTATTGATTCCATACCTGGTGCCGATTTGCAGGGTGAAAATTTTATTTTCCTCCGTG
>CATAQZ010000018.1 GCA_949487015.1 Flavobacteriales bacterium UBA4585 | reverse complement strand
GTAAGTCTTGGGTAGTCATTTGTAGAACCCTCACCTGTCCAGCGATCGATTGCCTTAGCAGGCATGTTCGAGGTTGGTAAGTCGTAACGACGCGTAGCGTTGTAAATCTGATTTCCAAATACCCCTTGTCCGAAAATGTTTACGTCCCAATTTTTGTAACGCATGTCAATCGTTAAACCTGCCGTCCAATCCGGTGTAGGATTACCAATCATGGTTCTATCGTCCGCGTCAATCACACCGTCACCATTTACATCTACAAAGCGGAAGTCACCTGCTTGTGCCATTGGCTGTAGTGTATCGCCATCGCCGCTCGTGTAACTAAATACATCATCCATGTTCTGGAAGATTCCATCCGTTTGATATCCGTAGAGGTAACCGATTGGTAAACCTTCTGTAATACGAGTGATTTCGATACCCTGTGGTCCCCATCCAGCACCTGTAAGGTAACCGGCATCATTACCAATCAAGATTACTTCGTTTTTGATAAAACTTGCATTTCCGCTAACACCGAAAGAGAAATCTTTGCTGTAGCTGCGATCGTATCCGAATTCAATATCAACACCCTGGTTCAACATTGAACCAACGTTCGCTGTAGAAGGGTCATTACCAATGTAATCAGGTAATGGTGGACGCGTTTTCATTCCGTTCGTACGACGGTTAAACACATCTACTCCCAAGACTAAATAATCGTATGCGCGAATCTCTGCACCTACATTCAGCTGAGCAACACTTTCCCAACGAAGATCTGGGTTCGCTACTTGTGCTGGTGTCGTACCATTAATAAGTACTTCATTTGCACCAAACGTGTATGAACGGCCACCAATGATGGTAGAAGCATACTCTAACGAACCTGCTGCATCACTACCGTTCAAACCGTAACCTGCCTTAACTTTCAATGTATTTACATTGTCATAAACCCACCAGTTTTCTTTGTGGATATTCCATCCAGCAGATAACGAAGGGAAATATCCCCAACGGTTGTTTTGTCCGAAACGAGAAGAAGCATCAGCTCGAAGAATTGCCGTAGCAACATATTTACCGTCATAGTCATAGTTTACACGACCGAAGTAAGACTCAATGGCATAACGCTCCCACTTACCACCATAGACTTGCTCTGAAATTTCGTTACGCGCATAATCGATGGTAGCGTCCTGAAAATCTTGTGTTGGAACATCACGCTTGTTTCCACCTATGTAACGACCGTTGACTTCTTGAGCACTGTGACCCGCTAGATAGTTGAAGTTGTGTTTTCCTGCGCTGTGCGTGTAGGTTAAGGTATTGTCCCAGATCCAAGTAAAACCTCTGTTAAAACTAGAGTATACGTTATTCGTATCTAACAAGTTTGTTGCATTTAAATAGTGTGATGGAGTCATTCCGTCACTTCCCCAAAATGCAAGGTCAATACCCATGCTAGAACGCGCTTTCAATCCTGGTAGGATTTCAAATTCAGCGTAGGTATTGTTTACGATTTTATCCGCCCAACCAACGTTATTAATAATCGAATATGCAGCCACAGGATTTACTACCTCAGACGTTACACGATTTGAAATACCGAAAATTCCATTCTCATCGCGAACTAAATTTCCGCGAAGAACACCTCCTGAAGAATATGGGGTTCCTGACAATACTGTAGGATCTGTTTCGTAAAGTGGAGTAATTGGGTCAATGTTCAATGCACGACCTAAAGGCGAACCCCATTCTGTATTTTCTGCAACACCATTGCTTTGATTGTGCGTGTATGCTACATTCCAGCCTACTGTCAAACGGTCATTGACTTTCGTTACAGTGTTTAAGCGAGCGGCTAATCTTTCATAGTACGATTTGCCTTCTGCAACAATACCTTCTTGATTAAAGGAGCTAATAGAGGCATAGTACGAACCACGGTCTGTTCCGCCGGCGATACTAATATCGCTGTTCTGAATCACTGCGTTTCTGTTAAATACAGCGTCTTGCCAATCTGTACCTGTACCGTACATGCTTGGGTTGCTGTAAGGCAAAGTCTGGCCTGCAGCACCTGCCATTTCATTTTGTAAAGTTGCGTACTCAGTTGCGTTCAGTACTGCCGCTTTTTTCCAAGGATTTTGTAGTCCGGTATATGAAGTCACCTTCACTTCCATACCGCGGGCCTTTGATCCGTTTTTCGTTGTAATGATGATAACACCATTCGCACCACGAGCACCATAAATGGCGGCAGAAGCTGCATCCTTTAAAACTTCAATGGTTTCAATGTCGTTCGGGTTCAAATAATCAATACCGCCACCTATGACGACACCATCGATCACATATAACGGATCTGATCCGTTGATAGATGATGTTCCACGAATGCGAATTACCGCACCCGCGCCTGGCTGGCCAGAGCTTTGCACAACGCTAACTCCCGAAGTTCTTCCTTGAAGAGCAGTTTCAACACGTGGTAAAACAATATCCTCTAAATCTTCAGACTTAACGCTCGAAATGGCTCCAGTCACATTAGACTTCTTCTGCGTACCGAATCCCACAACGACAACTTCATCTAAAGTAGAAGCTGCTTTATCGTAATCGAGCTTGATACTTACATTTTTCGAAGCACCCAAGGCAACTTCTTTCGAAATGTATCCTACGAAAGAAACGGTGACCGTTGACCCTTCCTTAGCGTCAAGCGTCCATCTTCCTTCCATGTCTGTCATAGCAGATTTTTGTCCCGCCTTAACTACAGCACCTGGGAGTGGCGAGTTATCAGCAGCATCTACGACTGTTCCTCTGTACTGTGCGCTCAATTGGGCAGAGCATCCTACGAAAAGTAGAATAAGAAGAGACGCGATGAAATGTTGTCGTTTGTTCATTGTGTCGTGTTTTATTGATAAAGTGTAATTTGTACACTGCAATGTGCTAATGAAATAATCAAGGAGCAACTTCAGTAACCGGACAAATACCGGACAATTAAAAGCATTTATAGGTTTTACGGACTGTTAGCCTCACTTACACAAAAAAGGTACGTGAATTTCATTCTAGAAAATCATCGATATCTCGACGTTCTTTTTTTGTGGGCCTTCCTGCCCCTTTTTGACGACTTACGTTTCGCGCCAAACGAAGAAAATTCTTTTTATCTAACTCAATTTGAGGCGTTTGTTCGCTGACCAATTCTGCTACGAGCTTAGCGCTCACCCTGCTTTTTGGCAACGCGATTACCTCATAAACCTCATCGTATCCGTGGCGTTTAAGTGTAAAAACATCACCTTCCTTAACATCTCTTGAGGGTTTTACAGGTACTTCCGACATCAAAACCCGGTTGTTACGGATATGCTCACCGGCTAAGGTGCGGGTTTTGAACAATCGGACGCACCATAAGAATTTGTCTATACGCATGTCCACAAAATTGCATGTTTTCCACTAATTTCAAGCCTTCAAGATTAAAAATGATTGAATGAAGAAATTCGCACTCCTCGGGGCTCTTAGCCTGTGTACTTTTTTTGCCTGCCAAAACACAGAAAGAGACGAAGCCGTCCAAACCCATGAAAACACAAGTGCAATGAAAAATTCTAAAAAAGGATACCAGCTGTACACCGTACGTGAAGCACTTACAGGGGCGGACTCTATCGCCGCTACCCTAAGCGCTACACGTGAAATGGGTTATGAAAAACTTGAGAGTTTTGGCTACATGGACGGTGGTTTTTTAGGGCTCAGCACCAAAGAGTTCAATGCGGCCATTGCAAATGCAGACCTTATTACTCCATCGGGACATTACATGCCGCCCGAATTGGAAAGCACAACTATGGGAACTATCGATCCAGCGTCCATTGACGCGTTTTTAGATGCCGCAGAGGCGCTCGGTCAAAAGTGGGTTATCATACCCTGGATGAACGAAGCGTGGAGAAATAAAGAGGGGTACGATCATTTGATCGAGTACCTGGTCCAATTAGGGGAAGCAGCAGCGCAGCGCGGCATGGTCGCGGGCTGGCACAACCACGAATTCGAATTTGAGCCTTTAGAACCCAATGAGCCTGGCTCACCTTTCGCTTATGAATACTTGCTTAACGCACTAGAGGGCAGCAATGTGGTTTTTGAAATGGATATGCACTGGGTCGCCTATGCCGGACAAAATCCGGTTGAGTGGATAACCCATTATCCTGGTAGATTTCCTTTATGGCACGTTAAAGATTTTGCCGCAGATACCACAACTCAAGTGCCCGTTGGGCAAGGCGTGCTGGACTGGGCGGAAATATTTGCCATGGCAGAAACAGCGGGACTCGAACACTATTTTGTTGAACAAGATTTTTGTGCTGCGGACAAAGCTGTCCAATGTCTTCAAGAAAGTATAGAATGGGTGAACGAGCAACCCTTCATGAATTAAACTAAACCGCTCATGCAGCGTTAACACAACAACGAACACAACTGACCTATGTACGGAGGATTAAAAGAACATTTGACCACACAACTCGAGGAAATCACAGCAGCCGGTTTATTCAAGCGAGAACGTGTCATCACTACACCCCAAGATGCCATCATTAAAACTACTGATGGCGAAGAAGTTTTGAATTTTTGTGCGAATAATTATTTAGGACTAAGCTCCCATCCGCGAGTATTGGCGGCGGCTCAGAAAACATTAGAGACGCACGGGTTCGGCATGTCATCTGTGCGTTTTATTTGCGGTACGCAAGACATTCACAAAGAGTTAGAGGCCAAGCTTGCAGAGTTTTTACACTGCGAGGATACTATTCTCTATGCAGCCGCCTTCGATGCGAACGGCGGCGTTTTTGAACCGCTTCTTACAGCCGAAGACGCTATCATTTCTGACAGTTTAAATCACGCCTCTATTATTGATGGGGTTCGCCTTTGTAAGGCGCAGCGTTACCGTTATGCGAATAATGATATGGCAGATTTAGAGGCGCAGTTGAAAGCTGCTGAAGGTGCCCGGTTCAAAATAATTGTGACCGATGGTGTTTTTTCTATGGACGGTTATGTCGCCCAATTGGACAAAATATGTGATCTCGCCGATAAATACGATGCGTTAGT
>CATAQZ010000017.1 GCA_949487015.1 Flavobacteriales bacterium UBA4585 | reverse complement strand
TGCATTTGAGACAGTATTTGGGGCCAAATCTGGATAGAAGCGCTCTATCGGCACAAGAGTGTTAAAGCTCTCATTTTCAATGAATTGACCAAAATAACTCATAATATATGTTATGTTAACTAAGTCCGAGACACCCCTAAAGTGGTAAATCTGGCTGTAACATGCTGATTTAGTGAGCGTCATGAAGGCCTTTATTGGAAATTTGGTACGCAATAAGATACGAAATTCCCCCATAAATCCCCTCCCCTACCCTAGGGTAGAATTTAAAAATTGAAGGCAGATTTAATTTCCTGGAGAAATTATTGGGTCATTTGAACTCTGGTATCACCATGGGTTAGGCACGCGGCACGGTATATATATACACGTGCCGCGTGCCAACCCTTTAGAGATATGATATTCCACTGATTTACAGTGATTTGAAAAATTCAGCAGTTTCATAATGGCAAAATCAAAAAACAATTGTCAGAGAAATGTCGTTTAAAGTCAGAAAAACGTACCTTGACATTATCGGACAGTTCATGACAAAACGATGACAAACTCTGGTCGTGCAGCATCGTGGACAATCCGTGGCCAAAGTATGACACTAGGCCTTCAAGAAATTGAATATCAGTATATTGGAGCATAGGGTTCGGGACCCGCCAGCTCCGCCGCAGAGTATGGCAACTGAATCCACTACCCCTCTTTACTTTGACATCTAAACTTTGTTTTGACCTAAACCTGAAGGTACTGAAAACATTGGGATTCTGGAATTACACGTGATTCCAAACGTGTGTTCGGAATATTCCGAACAAAACTTACGCGATCAAAGGAGGCGCTTCATAGATGTATTTCAACAGTACCAATAGACATCACGCTACATTCCTGATGAGGGAATTGAACCCCAAGTCAAAAAAGCCTATATTTGATTAGCTATGTCAGCGCTATTGGGCGAAATGCCCTCCGCGGCCGATTGGGTTGCTTAGCGGGTTGACTTAGCGAAAAGAGTCCTCGTAAATTACTGATATTGAGCATATTGGAGCGTTAGGTTCAAAACCCGCTCTCTCCGCGTCAGATAGGCAACAGTCGATAATTGTGAAGTTATCTGAGCCATGTTTAATGTAGAACATGTCACCTAACCCGGCCGAGAATGATTTTATAATGCTCATTTAAGCTTTGCTTTGATGCGTTGTGTTATATATTTCGTTTGTTTCCGATAAGCGAACAAGAACATGGCTAACAACCCAATTGATATTATTGACCAGTGGACTTGAAGCGCCCATCCAAAGTATTTTGCAATTAGTAAATAGGATTTTGAAATCAAGATGAGCAAGAAAAGAGCGATTAAAGTCCTATACATGTTATTTGATTCAGAAAGGGTCTCGAGTTTCCTATCTTCACTCTCAATTTTCACATAGTCTTTGTAGGGTGCGAATTCCACAAACTTTAGCCGTTTCAATATTGGTTCAACTACTAATGAACCAATACGACTGACAATCAAACCAATGAAATAGTATAGGAATGCACCAGTGATAATATCTTTTTGAATTAAGTTCACATCTGTCCAATTTGAAACTATGATGCAGAAAACTACTCCAGGGAAGAGATAGTTGAAAAGATTATAGGAAGATATTTTATCTAGTAGTTCTTTCATTTCTATTGGCTACAACTCCCCAATATCCAACATACCAGAAGTCAATTCTCAAATTTATCGTACACCTAGAAAAAACGCGTGATAGAAATCTATCACGCGAGATGAAATATTGATGTTTTTTGTGTGAAAGCCCTATTTATTTTCGCTTCTCCTACACGTTTCAGTCACATTAGCAGAAACCAACGTTTTGAGAATGGGAGCCTTTACGTCAAAGCATTCTGTAAAATGTGAAGCGTTGTGTACACTACACAGGGGCATAATTAGCCATGGGCTATTTTCACTGTCACATGCTTTTACGTGACCACCTACAACCGCAAGATTTGCACATCTGTGTACAGAACAAGTTGGAGTAACACGTCTTCCAGTAAATCTCATCCAATGGTCCAACCAGCTGATACATTGGCAAGTGAGTCCGGCTGTCTTTTGAATATTTTTGTATTGCATCTCTGTATGGTTTGATTCATTGCAATTTTACAGAGACCTTAAAACAATTACGTGATAGAAAAATATCCTTTTACTGCTATGTTTCCCAGAAACGGAAACGTCTCATCAATTCGTCTTGAGAATCACAATCATTTATATCTCGCGCCTTGGCTATTTGATTGTCTATAGTTGTTGCAGTAAGCTTCAATATAGTAGCTGCCTCTTTTCTCTTGTAGCCTTGATCAATGACCTTCAACACCTTAATTTGAGCATTGGTTAATTTAAGCGGCTCTGTCTCTTTATACCTGCCAGATGATTTTTTAGTTTCAACAACTAATGGACAGTAATAGGATTTTCCATGAAGCAAGGCTCGTATTCCCAATTTTAATGCTAAAATTCCAGATGTTTTTGAAACATAGCACTTTACCCTCTTGGTTTCCAGCTTCTCTAGCAACACTTTATTGACATGTGAACTGAATATCATCACCGGTATTTGATGATTGCGTGCCGTTTCCATTACGCTTAAGTTACACCCCTGCTTGAGTTCTAGATCGCTGATTACAAAATCTACCGGTACTCGTTGTGAAAAATGGGACAACGCCTCATCAACCGTTGAGTACTCAAAGATTTCTGCAGTAGGGATAATATCTAACACTTGTTGTTTAATGACAATACGTATTGCCTCGTGGTCATCAAGAATTAGGACTTTCATAGGGAATGCTTATGGTATGGGTTACAACTTTGTCCTGAGCTTTAATTATTTGCTTGGCGCCAATGATTCGTATACGGTCTTCGATAATCGCGGTGCCATAGCCCTTTTTTGACGAAGATTTATTATTAATCCAAGCCTTTGCTTCCGGTGTAGCTCGGTAAACCACCATCATATTAAAAGCTTTCTCTTCATCAATAGCTGATATCTGAATCCTAGACACGTGAGCATGTTTAATGGCGTTCGTGATGATCTCTTGTATGGCCCAATACGAGTGATGCAGGAAATTTTCCGAAGGATATCTATCTGCATGCGATTCAAAAGAAACCCGAATATCACCCATTGACATTTGAAAGGCCAACGATTCAAAACTAGACACCCAATCCGGGTTTGAAAGTCCCTTGGGGTACATAAACTCAACGATTTGATGCGTCTTATCTTTAAACAGGTGATAGTCGGTCTCCATTTGGAGCAAGTTGTTTAATTGCTCATCCTTTAGCTCGGACTTAAGCATATTGAAATGCTGTGACATCAATACCCAATGCGCACCTAGCTCATCGTGAAGTTCACTAGCAATGCGCTTTCGCTCGGTGTCAACGCCTTTAAAGCTTGACCTGTAAAGCCTTTTCATGACCTTACCATACCTGCTCCTTATTTGATTGGAGTAGAGTATTGTAAATATTGTCACCAAAACGGCTGGGATGAATACCCCAACGACTTCAATGAGTAAAGTATCTCCGGAACTGTACATGAATAAGAGTCAAAGATGATAAATAGGTCATTATCAACAAGAAAGCGAAATAATTCGTGTAGATCGATTCAGACCAATCTACTTTCACGTAACCAAACATGAAAACTAAATGAGTTAACACCAATACTGCCAGCATCAAGCTATAAACTGGTATAAATCCTCTGCTTCGCTTGTTTAAGGAATTCAATCGATATATGCGAATTAATATAAGCGCATAAGTTAGTAAATATGTTAAATCTATAAATTTACGATTAGGGAAATAAAGACTTATAAATAAGATAGTTACAATTGATAGGCATAACAAAAAGGGCCGTGCTTTGAATAGCATGGCCCCAGGTAGAATAATTGGAAACGTGCAATGCACAAAATAAAATGTCAATGTAGTATTTGGAATGATCAAAGTCAGAATACTATGTGTATACCAAATAAAATAAAACCAAAATATTTCGATCTGCTTATTATCAATTCGCAATCCGTTACGTCTTGATAGTAAAATTCTTAAAGCTAGAACTGAAAGTAAAATGAATTCAATGTATTTATATACTTCAATCATATTTTACTTCATCAATTCCGAATTATTGGGGCAAAATATTGGGCAATTTGTAGCCATATTCAACAACACCCCATCCGTCATATCCTCGCCGTTGGCATCTACTCCTACAATCACAATGGTTAGTTTCTCCTCGCTGTTCAGTCCGAAATAAGTTCGGATGTTTACGCAGTTGGGCTGATTTATAACCAACTGATAGGCTTCCTTATCAATCATACTAGCAACCGTTAATCCTTGAAACTGTGCGGCGCTCTGATAAGCGTGAGTCATTTGCTTGGCTTCATCTAAAGAGATGACATGTGTGTTGTTCGACATTTTAGTTAAAATTAAGATTAGCCCGCAAGAAAAGCATAAATGTTTTGACAAACGTGATAGAATTCTATCACGTTTTAGAAAAATATTCTTTCAACCTTGGTCCCCAAAATCAAAGTCGAGGTTTCAAATGCTACTTTCCAAACTCAACCCAATTCTAGCAGTCCTATATTCGTCACTGCTGCTATTTTCGGCAAATTGCTTTGCTCAAAACTTAATCTCTCCAGGCGGTGTGCGGGGTGTAAGTCTCTGGTTATTAGACGGAGACTCCTCGGACGCCATTGGTAATTACCATAGCTTAAATCTCCTGAACGTAAAAGCATCTGCGGATAGCACCATTCCACCTATGGAAGGGGCTTCCACGTTGTTCCTAGTCCTCAAGCCCAATTTCAACAATGCAGTAGGATCTGCATTTATTCAACTTGGAGATATTGAGATTTTTGATAATCTCATGATTCACGGGACGGATTCCACTTTTTTGGATTTTAGCGATGGTGCTCCCAAAATCATTACAATTTCCCTTCAGCGTTCGTCTCAATTCAAAACAAATATAAGTCCCACATTTAATTTAATGGACTCTACCTTGTTTTCTGTGGCTGAGCTCATTTACTATCCCAAGTTTCACAGCCGTAAGAATATCAAGATGGTCAATTCTTATCTCGCACTGAAATATTCCATTCCCATTACAGGAGTTACGGATATCAAATGGAGAGATTATTGGGCAGCCGATACCTCTAAATACTGGGACTACAAGGTCGATAATCAGTATCACATTAGAGTACTTGGTTTAGGAGCTTCAGCAGACGAAAACTTTTACCAATCTCAAACTTTAGCTTCTGTTGGTTCATTTTTTCAGTTGAGTTTAGACAGTGTTAGACCTCAAGGTGAAATGCCTAAAATCAACATGGATGAAGATGCGTTTTTGATTTTTAGTGAACGATTACCTGAATCCTATTCATCGAATTACTCCTGTCTAGTAGGAGATTACAACCCTTTAGGAAATTGGAAAATCAGACCTCACAATTGGGGAAGCACTGCTGACTTTTTATATGTAACCATGAACACACCTTCCATGACTCCTTCAGATTCTATTTGGATGACAGATGGGTCTAATTACACTTATGTTCCAAAGGTGAGTAATACGTTTTCGCATATCACATACCGAATCCTCTTAGATAGTATCCACAATAATTTTCAATATTTCTTTACCGACGTAAAGGGTAATCCATGTGATCCAATTACAATCACTACTGTAGATGATGTTCTAACCGTCGATTTAGGAACAGGTATTGACGGTGCTACGCTTAAATACTTGGACTTAAATTCTGGTCTAACCGTTGAACAAAAATTACTAGGAAAAACGTTCTCTACTCCTATATCTCCTGGGCAGTACCAAGTTTGGGTAAAAGATACTGAAGGCAACATCATAACTGAGCAGATTGCACGGACTACTCAAAGTAGTGAATCTGCAAATTCTCCTGTTGTTCCTGCATTGGTATTGTACCCCAATCCTGTTCATTCTGGACAAACCACTCGACTCATTATTAAAGACCTGTCTACAGAAAGCCCTGTACAAATCTTCATGACCAATGCCTCTGGCACCGTTCTCCGTCAAGAAACAATGCCATACGAAAACGGCATGGTGGTAGAATTTACAGGCAATACACCAGGATTCTACACCGTATCTGTGATTCAGGACAATATCATTTATAGTCAAAAACTCATCGTTGCAGCACGCTAAACATCTCTCTGACTTATGAAATCAACTACATCTATTTTGAAACGCATCACTCCATTCTCCGATCGTTTAGCTGCGATTTTCACAATATTCATCATGCTCTTTCCAGATGCAATAGCATCGGCGAATGTGCTGATCGATCAACCATGGGAGCACAGTGAAGGGAGGATAAATGAAAGCCTATCCCGTGCAAATGTTACTCACCATCCAATTACAAGTGAATCAGGGTCTAAGACCGAAGATTTTAAGATTCAGCTGCTCAACCAGCATTCTGCTTATCTGAACGGGCATCCAATGGATGCACTGAACAAACCCACAGATGATGTTTTCGAATTTGAAATTGACGGGGAGATTCAACAAAACGTAAAGGTTATTTACGAATCGGATGCGCTCGAGATGGGAATTACCTTGAATAGACAGCATTTTATCAAAAGCGACCATGGTTCCATTATTATCGCTAAGGAATTACTCTCTTCAGGGGTAAACACCCTCTTGTTTTCACCGCAAAATGCTCAATCGGGGGAACTGAAGGGCGTATCCATAATCCCTACGAATGAATCACCTAGCCCAGAGAGTATACTTCAACTAGCCGAAGAGGGTCTTTTTAACACTGATGCTATAGATGCTCAAAGATATGCGCTAACAAGAAGCCAAACAGCGGCCATTCCTTATAACATGAGCAATGTTACCCGAGGTGCTGTGGCCTATAGAAGTAGTTCGCCTAAAAACGAGCTAATCACGATTCATATAGCCGTAAGTAGAGATTTGGACGAAAGTAAACTTCGTGAAGCTCAAGTCATGTATTTTGACTACATCAGTAAGTCATGGAAACAGGCGTTTACTAAAAACATCGATCATGTGGGCTATACATTAGAAGCGGATGTACCCGGAGGTACAGATTACTTCACTGCCTTGATAAAAACGCCCGATATGCCAGAAGCGGCAGCTTTTATGCCTACGGCTATTTCAGATTTGGAACCCAAAACACCTGCTGAAGGCATAACACTCATTCAACCGCCAACCGTTAACCAGCAGGGAGACGCAAGTATCTCCTATCCTTTAAATATCCCACAAGGCCGACAGGGTCTTACACCGCAATTGGCACTTTCTTACAGTTCTTCAGGCGGCGATGGATGGTGTGGTCTGGGATGGAATATATCCTTGCCGAATATTTCTGTCGACACGCGATGGGGTGTTCCACGTTACAACTCAAGCATTGAATCTGAAGTGTATTCCCTTAACGGAGAATCCCTTCATGAAGAAGGTGGACTAAAAGCCAATCGACCTCAATTAGTAGGAGGATCACCCGAGTATCCGACTAGAAACACAACCGATACCAAGCTGTTTTTTCCACGTGTTCAAAGTGGCTACCAGAAAATTGAGCGATTTGGAAATACTACCGACGGTTATTTCTGGGTCGTTACAGACGCTAACCAATCGAAGCAGTATTACGGAACCAAAGATGGAAGTACTTTAGATCCAAATAGTGTATTACGGGATCCTGTTACCGGCAATATTGCCCAATGGTACATTTCAAAAACCATTGACAAATGGGGTAACTATATCGATTATACCTACCAACATTACTATCCTGGCGCAAGCAAAGGACTTCGTCAAGGGGGTGTTTCCATGTATCCAAAAACCATCACTTATACAGGACATGGTACTACTCCTGGAAATTACAAGGTTGAATTTACCTACGATGATGTAGTGAATCAGGTCCATCGCGGTAGAATTACTATGAACAATGGTTTTAAAGTGGTTGATGACAAGCTATTTAGCAGTATAGATGTATATTATCAATCCACCAAAATAAGAGCCTTTAAACCGCGATTCTCGTATGGTGATTTTAATAAAGTGTTACTAGACTCAATTAGTGAATATCGAAATGGAGAGAAATTTTATGGTCATGCTTTTGAGTACAATCAGTTTGGTCCAGATAAATTCATTGAATTCAGTCCAGCTCAATTGGTCGAGAGAAGCCCGTATGACAATACGCTTTTTGACCTTTTGAATTGGTCCCCTATTGGGAATAAACTTCATAAGTTAATTACGCCATCCCTCATTAAGACCACGAACACTCTGGGTTGGTCTGTTGGAGGTGCCGTTGGTCTTGGTCTATCTCCGGAATCAAGTCCTGATAAAACCTTTACCCTTAGTGGGAAGTTGAATTATTCAGAATCCTATTCTCGCGATAGGTATTCTCTGCAGGACATGAACGCTGATGGTATTCCAGATTTGGTTTTTGATAAACGCTATTCGAATCAAAAAGCCTACTTCCCACTTTCATATCAAGGCGGCCAGATGGTTGTTGGAGGGGAACATCACATCAATGCATCGCGTTTGTTCTCGAATAAGTCAAGTTCCATCAGCGCAGGATATGACTTTGTATTGCCGTTGAGTATTTACTCGTATGGCCAGAATTGGAACTTTTCTAAATCGTATTCCAAACGATATCTCACGGACTACAATGGAGATGGAGTGATGGATCAGGTGGTTCCAACGACAAATGGCGGTGCTGAATTACATTTTGGCAAACTCTCCGATGCGGGAACATTGAGCTTTGATGTTAATTCTTCTAATTCGTTGAGCCCCGTATTTAAAGGTGAGCCAGTAGTATCCTATACCGATCAAGATTTGAAGGAGTTTGAAGTGGTTCGCACTTGGACAGCTCCTGTTTCTGGTGATGTTATCATTTATTCTGACCCACAACTTTACTCCGGGGTTACGGGTCAAGTTCAAATCTCAATACAACACAACAACGCTTTTATTCAACCCCCTGTGGTTATACCAGGAAGTGGAGCATACAACCATGTGCATACGGTTACAAAAGGCGATATTTTAATGTTTAGAGCCACGGCCTACAGTAGTGGCATTGGCGACTGGATGCAATGGAATCCAACGGTTACATATTCTGATGCTTTG
The DNA here is from genome assembly GCA_949487015.1 of Flavobacteriales bacterium UBA4585. Lineage (GTDB taxonomy): Bacteria > Bacteroidota > Bacteroidia > Flavobacteriales > Schleiferiaceae > UBA10364. The sequence goes on along the minus strand of CATAQZ010000017.1, from coordinate 9,747 downwards.
CCATCGGATGGAAATGGCACGAACTACTCTTCTTCAAGTTCAAGTGATGGATTTTTACTTTCAGGTGCTCAGGGAGTGATGTTTAATGGTAGCGACAAGATTAAAGTGAGCCTTAATCATGCGGGCTCTAACTTTTCTGATGATATTTTCTATCGAGTAACCATTTCAGCTAGAAACACCACCACGAGTGCAGTGACTCAACAGGTTTATACCAGTAAAAAACTTCAAGGACCGGGTGCTTTTCAACTGAATTCAGCTAGCTTCTTCACCACTTTTGCAGGGGTTCCTAACGTGCTACCTTCTGATGAATGTCAACTTACCATTGAAGCCTTCTCAAATTCAAATATCGATTGGCAGAATGTATCCTTCCGACCGATGGTGGAAATTCAAACCGACTGCCCATCGGAACCTCTGGTAAGCTATCCAGTGGTAGGGCTTGGAACCTACAACTTTGTACATGAGTTAAATGGAGCTGCAAACATCAATCTACCTACGGGAAATTACAATGCAATTCCAGACGTTCTGCATGACCCAGGTGCACTTGATTTCGTTTTTGACGGAGCTACCGAAGCTGCTCAGCAAACCGTTTATCTCGTTGTAAAAAGTGGTAATCAAACCATAGGGAAACGCGCAGTCGTACTTTCCAATTCTTATAGCTCATTGGGCAATGCGATCACGCATTTTTCGATCAAATCAACAGATGGTCAAATTGGCACTCAGCTTTCACCTAACTATAGCTCAAATACCGAGGCTGTTTTTACAGCTTCTGAAATTGTAGACAATACTTTATATGTTGAATTTTTTGCGGACAAAGGCGTTTATGCTGAAAAGGCCATTGCCTATCTAAAGGACTACCTTCTTCAAGTAGAATTTAAGAATGCAAACAATCAAGTACTTGCCACAAAAGCGAAGAGTAGTTGCAACTTTTTCTACAAGCAAGGAGATGTACTAGGATCACATTATAAAGGCTGGGGACAATTTGTTTGGAATGAAGATCACAACAGTGAAATCTTGACTTCTGAATTGGAACTACCAGGTACCCAAGTTGCGCAAAATCAACAAGAACCGTTTAATGAAAATGACAACTTTACCGGTTACTCCAACATCAGCCCATGGGAGGCTTCTTTTTCTATGATGATGCCTGTTCGTGGTGAAAACGCTCCTGAGGCAAGAGATTTTATCGAAAACACTTGCAGTACAGATCCAGAAAAAGATCACTGGTCTGTCTTTGGATCCTATATAGGTGTTTATCGCTATTCGGGTAATACGGCAACGGGAATTTTTGGTGAGGACACACCAGATCCAGATGCAGTGGTTGCTTCATCAGGTCCTTATGTTGTACCTGCTAGTTATAATATCACCAAGTCAAAATCGTTAACCACGAGTATTGGTCAAAGCATGCAGGTTTTGGGAACATCCATGTCGACATCGGTTTTAGATGATACCAAGTACTATAGTCAAACTTGGAAGTCCTTCCAGGATTATAACGGGGATGGATATGCAGATGTCATCTCCAATAATGGAAGCGATATTTTAATTCAATTCACAAAACCGGGTGGAGATCTTGGTGCCGTAGAGACCTTGTTGACGGGGTCGGCATTGAATAAATCTATTTCTGATGATCAAGGTATTTCTTCGAACGGAAGTTATCCAAATGATGACTTGAGATTCATGAAGCAAAAAGTTTCCTTAAGCACAAGTGCTTCACAAAACTTTGGATCAAGCGAGGAGAACATTGAATTGTTCGATTTTAACGGGGATGGACTTGTAGATCGAGTTTCTCATTCAGGCTCAAATCAAATGATTAGTCTTAATAATGGATATGGTTTTGACGCCCCCATTGCCTATAACGACAGCTATAATCAATCCTATTCACGCGGAAACAATGAGTCTACAGCGCTCGGTGCAAATCTTGGAGGTGCACTAGAAAGTTTAAATAAAATGACGGATGGATTATCTTTTAGTTTTAGCATAGGTATAAGTATTAATAACGTTGGATCTCATTCACAATCTATTCCTATTGACCTCAATGGAGATGGATTATCTGATTTAATTGTAGCTAATAGTACGAATGCTTATGTCTTTATTAACGACGGTTTAAACTTTGTCTATACGGGCACAATTGCAATCCCCGAAAAGCTTAACAACACTCAAGGTTTTGGGATTTCAGCCAATGGTGGCGCAACGGTTTCATTTCCGTTGTTTTGGCTTATTAAAATGAGCCTTAGCGCCAATGGTGGTGGTAATTACGCCGTAAATAAAATGCGCTCCTCCTTTATGGATTTAAATGGCGATGGTGCGGTTGATTTTCTTCAGGCTGAAGAAGATGGTGATCTTACCGTTCGTTATTCCAATGTTCAAAAATCTAATCTTCTAGTAGGCGTAACTAATCCTCTAGGTGGATCCTTTGCTATCGACTATGACCTTGTAGGCCACCAGACAGGTGTGCACAAGCCTGTTGTAAAAACCGATAAAGACAGTGATGTTATTTATTGGGATATGCCTTCAGGTAAATGGGTAATGAGCAGCTTGACCATTGATGATGGGGTGTACAATACATCGAGCACAGATTTAGATGGATATGACCAAGTAACCATGTACTTTGACTATGACGGCGGTATTCAAGGAAGACGCGAAAAAGCCTTTAATGGGTTTAGTCGTGTTCAAACCCGTCATCAAAACCAACTGGGTAATGAAACAACGTATCCAAAAAGGTATTTGACTGAAGTAGTGGAGTATTTTGCCCCCTCTAAATTGGACTTCGAGTCGAGAAACAGACACGAATATTTAAAAGGCCTGGTGAACAACAACTACTCTTTACTCCATGAACAAAACACAGCCTCCAGCGCGGATGTAGTTTCTGTTCTGTCCCGCCAAACCAGCAATTACGAGTTCAGAATTGTGAACACTTCTGGAACGAATATGGGAACAGTCGCGGGAACTAGTGGAAACTGGACTACAATCGATTGGGCAAACAAGCAAGAAACACAAACGATCTTCCCAGCAGTGGTGAGCACGGAATCTGTGAATTATCCAGATAAGGATGACGTAGCGAATTATCACAGTCAATTGTTCGAACTTACCTACGACAAGTATTTCAACGTCATTCGATACCAAGACAAAGGGTTTATGACCCCGGGAACACCTACGGTGGACACGGTGGATGTGATTGTGGATACCCACTATGAATTTATCAACCAAGAAAACGACTGTAGTCTACTGGGAACTCCAGACTTAACAGATGGTGTGGCCGATGGATACATTATTTCATGTACTGATAATTCTTATGAAAATGACACCATTTGGTCGGTTCCAAGTGACCCAGACTGTACGACCGACTTGTACTCCTTAGGTCCATGCGAGGAAGGTGTGAGTACGTTCTATTCACAACACCGCAAACTGGTAATCGACACCAATTACATCACTCAAAAGCAGCTCAACGCGCAATACTCTTCAGCAAGAATTGCAGAAATGACGTATGAGTTGCCAAGTGCTGCTGTGGCGAATCGAACCAATGCGCTTAAAAAGCATGAAATCTACTTAGGCAGCGTGTCACCGTTGAATTTGGTGCGTTCAAGCGAGGTAGTAAGTTTTACCCCAGGCGGACAAGCCATGGATAAGATGAAGACGTTGCTAAACGACGCAGGGGATTACGCTGCTTCTGAACTGCAGTATGATACCTATGGAAACATTACTTCTGTTACCGGTCCGGAAAACCATCAAGGTCAGCACGCAAATGCCAGCTTTACCTACGACGCTACAGATCATCAATTTGTCACCAGTGTGACCAATCAGTTTGGTGAGAGTGTTTGTTCCGATTACGATCATAAAACGGGAAATCTACTTCGCACAGTGGGCATTAACGGACATGCTATGCAGTACGAATATGACAAATTCGATCGCATTTCAGCCATTTTTGCACCGAGGGAACTCAATAAAGTGGGGAGTCCTGCCACCATTGAATACCAATACTTTGTAGGCACTGTTTATCCATCTGTAGCGCTAACCATCCACAACAATGCGTTTACTGCGAATGAACCTAGCTATAACCCTACTACATCGAGCTGTACATACCAAACGAAAGATCATCCTGCCATTCCAGCCGGCGCCCCTACTACGGCCACATTTGTGGACGGTAACGGCCAAGCGGTTCAGGTGAAAACGTTCAAAGAAAACTCCAATGGTACAGATGGGTTCTTGATTTCAGGATTTCAAACACTCAACAAGTTTGGAAAACCTACTGCCATCTATGAAGACTTCTTATCTACAGACCCCGCAACAACGTTTGTATATCCTTCATCAGGTTATGACAAGGTTGCAAAGGACATCACCTACGATTACCAATACCGCCAAATTTCAGCTCATAACTATGTTGCCTACGCAGCAGGTGGTCTTGGCCAATGGGTAGAAAGCACAACGGAGTATGGATTTGATAATCTGTTGGGTACTAGCCAACCTGAATTATACACGCGAAGCACTACATTGAGCAGTGCGGCATCTAATAATCCAACACCTAATATCACGAGCTCGGAATACGTAGATGCTCGAGGTCGAAAAATTGGAGTGGTTCAACACGGAGCCAACGAACTGATTACCCACTTTAACTACAACGCCATTGGTGAACTTCTGTCTGTGACCGATCCTATTGGTCAAGTAACACAGTACACTTACGACCTTGCTGGACGTCAACTTTCAGAGAACCATCCTGACCGAGGCCTTTCAACGATTACTTACGACAAGGCGAGCAATGTGATTGAAATGACCAATCCAGCTACAGATCTTCAAAACGATGCCATTCACTTGTCATACGATTACAATAGACTACGATTCAAAACCATGCCTGCTGCTGGCGGAGCGGTGGATTTGTACAACGTGGAGTACATCTACGGGCATTATGGAGATGGCAAAAACGGCGCAGGTCGCGTTGTAACCATCAAGCAAGGCGGCACCTTTAAGGTAGATGACTACAAGTACGATGAGTTGGGTCAGATGGCTCAAGAAGTGAAAACCTTTGAAGTGCCAAACGTGGGGCCAAGAACTTTTGCTACTTCCTATAGGTACGACTCTTTCGGACGCATTCTCAAATCTATCTACCCCGATGGTGATCAGGTTACATACAGCTATTATCCTAGCGGGGAACTTTCTCAGGTAAGCTCCAATGCGAATGGCATCGTTCAAAGCATCATCAGTGAAATCTACTACGACGGCAGAGGAAATATCAGTGCGTTGCATTACGGAAATGGAACCCACACTACTTATGACTATGCTGATAGAACGTGGACATTAATGGGTTCTACTGTCACCGGAAAAACATCGGGCGGCACAACCAATGTTTCGTTAATGCAACGCGATTATGAGTACAACAGTTTAGGTGGTATCAGCTTGTTAGAAAGGAATATCGACGCCTCATTGGTTCAAGGTGGCGAAACTCAGCAAGAGATTGTATTTAGCTATGATTCCTTCAATAGACTGGTGGATGGTACTATGGGTATGACCAACGTAACGGGCACGGCCTATCAAGTAGAAACCGCCTTTAACGATGCCGGTGGAATTCTTACTAAAAATTCATTGGCTAACACGGCTTCGCTAACCCTACAGACCAACGCATCAAGTTTGAATTACAATTTGGAGTACCATTACAATGCCGCTAAACCCCATCAATTGGAAGCGGTGGTGGATCAATCTTCGGGCGATGTGCAACAGTTCACCTATAACGAATCAGGAAGTATCAAGTTAATCCACGACAACACACAGGAACAGGAGTTTTACTGGAACGAAGAACAATGGCTTAACGCCGTTCGTAATGATAAAGGCATTCACCACTACGTCTACGATGACAAAGGGGAACGCATCATGAAATCCTCTGTGATTCAATCCAATGTGTATGTCAATGATCAGATTGTCAATACAATTCAGGACCTAGAACCCTACACTCTCTATGTAAATCCGTATTTTGTCATCACTGAATTCTCTAATGCAGACAAAGTGAGTAAGCACTACTACATGGGCACACAGCGCGTAGCTTCTGAACTAGCCGTTCAGACCACCAGTTACAGCCCATTAGTGAGTAATTCAGGTTCTTCTAGCAGCGCAAGTTCCTCTACAGAGTCTTTTAAAACACAAACGAATACTGGCTCAACGCTCAACCAAGGTTTGGAAAGCGCTCTTCCAGAGGAATCATCCAACCCATGGTTAAACAACCTCAATGAGGCACTTGCTAACTTTGGTGAAGATCAACTTACTCTGGAAGAAACGCAAAAAGACCTTCCAACCATTGAAAGCATCTATCCAGACTTATCCCCGACTACTTCATATAAAACAACAACCGCACGTGTAATCTATTGGTACCATCCGGATTACATCGGCAACGTAGATTTGGTTTCTGATAATTCCGGTGAGGCGTATGAGTTCTTCCTCTACAACCCATGGGGAGAAAGCTTGTACGAGTGGAATTCAGGTACGGCTAGCTTTAGTTCGCCGTATAGGTTTAACGGGAAGGAGCTAGACCAAGAAACAGGATTAGCATATTACGGAGCACGTTATTATGACAATCAGCTGAGTATGTGGTTGAGTGTGGATCCGTTGGCGATGAGTGGACATAATATTACGATGACACCATATCAGTTTACAGATAATAACCCCGTAAACCTAGTTGACCCTGACGGCACAACAGTTGATCCTTCTGCAATTTTAGCTAGTGGTGACGAAGAGAATATAGCGGCCTTTAAAGTTTTTGCTAGGTCAGAAGAAGGTATTGCATTGTTATCTCGGTACGCTGGTGCGGGGCAAACAATTGAAGGTCATACATATAAAGAAGATGGTATTTATCATTCACAGGGCATTGATTTGGCTTTATACTCTGATAATATTAACTATGCTTCTAGCGAACCTGGTGCCCCAAGGTTGAAAATAGGGCCAAATGGTGTCACACAGGACAAAATCAGTCAAGATGGACAGCGAATGAAAATCAACATTTGGTTGAATGATCAGCTTAACATCAATAATGACCTTGCGGAGAACTACAGTCTAAGCCCAAACGATCAGTCAGCTAGAACGGATTTTATTGGAAGTAGAGTTACGACATTGTTTCATGAAATAATGATACATGCCGACAATTTTTCAATTGACCTAACTGATGATTGCGTTTTAAATAATTCATATACGGACAATCACTATGGTCGTGACCCAAATTCGAGAAATAATACTGGTTATATTCAGCATAAAAGCGCACGTGAAAGCAATTCAACTTGGATGAACTTCATGCCTGGCTTGGTACGTATACTGCAGGGAAATGGTTCGAATCTATCGGCTAAGCAAATTCGAACAAATGCATTAAATTATAGAAATTAAATTGTTGAGTGATACGAGTTATGAATGTGAATCTAAGCGCACTTTTGATTTCCGTGTCCATATTGATGGCATGTTGTTCTCGTGATAATACACACGATCATGATGGTGTAATTGATAGTGCTCTAAGTGCCTATTGTATTGACCAAAGCTTAAATCTTGATAGTGTAGTTCTATTAAGCAAAAGTGTAACTCCGGAGGGTGTGGATTTCAATAAAGTGACGGTTTCAAGTTTAGAGGAACTTGGATACAGGAGAGTAAGTGACATTTCAAGTTTGATTTCTTCTAGTCATGCAAATGTTATCGAATCAGAACGAGTGCTTCCGTTCTTACAAAAGGGGTATGTTGCGCTAGGCCTAATTAGAATACTCGAAAATGAAGGTCATAGAGTAGTTGAGTTTCAGGTTTTTTGTGAAGGCGGTTACTGTTGTAATTATGACATGTATCATTTTAAGCAAAATACAAATGAGGATTGGGTGCTGGTCGAGGTAATTGAGTCTTCGATTAATTGTTAGGATTGGGTGATGTCTTACTTTAGTCCTTATCCTAAATAGGCAATGTTTCAAAAGGAAAGACTGAATGCCACTTCCACTACATAGGCAACGTAGATTTGGTTTCCCCCCCCGGCATTTTGGCTTAACAGCTTTTACTATTAAAAATCTCTAATAATTATCGGAATTATGCAACTTTTTAGAACTAAAAAATCCATACTAGGAGTACTTTTGATATTGGTTATAGGCACTGCATGTGAGAAAAATTTTGACGTTAGTCCAGAACTCAACTGGAGAAGCATCAAAGTATCTCAAAATCAATCACAAAAACAAGATCCATTCAAGTCAGTATGTGCAGTTGTGGCTGCAGACTTAGCAGGAGCTGTTACCGGAGGTAAATGGGGTTCACTCCTTGGACCCTGGGGTGGGGCAGCCGGCGCAATACTTTTAGGAGGAGTGTCTTCCTACGGTGCACATGAACTTGTCAACAGCTCAGCAACCTCAGGTAAAAGTTGGCCTAACTCTAACAGCCATGATTCATATGATGTGCAATTTTATTCTCATGAATCGGTAAATCCGTTTGATCATGAAATGATTGTGCATAATGAATTATTAGTTGAAGCAGTCAACTCAATGCAAAATTACAATACGTTCTTAAGTAAGAGCAATGTATACAACGTCATGGAGGCAGCTTTACTCTCTAGCGACATTAACATCAGCTCTGGTTATCCAAGTTTCGCTGAAGTTGAACAACATATGGATCAAAATGGGAGGATTCTACACAGCACAGTAACTTCTCTATTCGAGGATCCAGCTGATGATGTTTGGGTGGCATATGACTTATATAGATCTAATTTACTCATAGCTGCAAACTATGATGATTTCATCACATACAGCCTTGCGTTTGAAAATTCTATTTCTACTGATCAAACGCTACTTGACGATGACAGAGATTTAATTCTGAGATTATGCTCTCTAGCAAGATCAAGCGCAGCTTATTGGATCAACCAGGATTTATAAAATCAATACCATGGACTATCCACTTTCCAAAAATAAGTACATATATTTCGTTACAAGTTGGATGTTTGAGCTTGTCATAATATGGATATTCCTTGGCAATAACTTTTCGCAAGACATATCCATTTTTGAAATAATTATCATTTTTACATTGACAATATTTAATGTATTAATCTCACTCTCTTTCTTAAGGAGTAACCCGTACGTTACTGTAAGCGAGGAATCAATACAAATACATTACCTATTCGTGAAAAAGATATTAAAACGAAAGAATATTGAAAGTATTATTAAAATAAAAAATCCTATGAACTCTGATAAAATTATGTTGTATAAAATTCGACTAAGAAACGGGAAGTCTTATACAATAAGAGGCTATCTATTGAAACGAAACCTACAGCTATAATAAAAACATATAAACTTTAATCTATATTTTATACGCCATTTTTGATGGCGTTTTTTTTATTTGTATGCTCCATTAAGGAGGGTCAGGTCTTTTTCGTGGGGAGCGAATTAAATTGAGCAAAGACTTTTTGTAGTCTGTAGAGGAACAATTTGGTGTTGCTGAGGATGGGTCAGGTCTTTTTCCTGGGGAGCGAACTAAATTAAGCAAAGACTTTTTGAAGCCTATAGAGGAATAATTTGGTATTGCTCACGCCTCTTAGGTTGGCTCTAAAGAGTTTGATTTGTGCATTCAGGGATTCCGCATGAGCATTGGTGCTTCGACGGGAACTTACTCACTCTATTAAGTAATATGACCAACACACCCAATTACTTGTTTGGATAATCTGTAGATATACCTATCTTCGCAATAAGGTGAAAGTTTGAGCAACTTCGGAGAATCCCTTTGCCGGAGGTCGTTTGTCCAAATCGTTACCCCACTGAGAACCTAGAT
>CATAQZ010000016.1 GCA_949487015.1 Flavobacteriales bacterium UBA4585 | reverse complement strand
GCTGTGATTAGGGTGCTTATGCTCAGAGATCGGTCGAAAATTCAATCATAAGATAAGCATGTAGAAAGCCTCAGGCTTCCTTGTTTGGACGCGGGTTCGATTCCCGCCAGCTCCACTTGGTGATCGAAGCAACAGAATAAAGCCAGCGCAATTTCATTGCGCTGGCTTTTTTTCCTCAGATGTTTTTTAGTAATTCTAACGTAATTTCACAATATGGAGCGAATTCTACTAATGACCCTAGGTTCTCGGGGAGATATGGAACCGTATTTAGCTCTAGGCGAAGAGCTCAGAGATGCTGGTTGTGAAGTTGCCTTTTGTATGCCGGAACAATTCCGTAGGCTCGCTGCAGAAGTGAGTCCACACTTTTTCCCGATGACTCACGAATACCTCGACCTGATCGATGCGCCTGATGTAAAAAAAATCACGGGCCAAATCGGCTCTGGCTTCAGTAGAATCAGAACGCTTTTTAAACTCTTACGAGAAACAAAGCCTATTCAAGAGCAACTGATCCGTGATCAGCGAGATGCAGATCTGAATTTCAAACCGGACAGAATCATCTATCATATCAAATGCGCCTATCCTGTAATGGCGGCTTTACGAGTAAACCGACGGGTGGAATTACTTATCCCAATGCCTTGTTTGGTGCATCCCGTTCGTGAATTACCAGCAATAGGCATGGGCCAATTCAATAATAGATTGTGGAATACATTAAGCTACACGATCACAAATTCCGCAATCATTTCCCAAGCCGTTATTGGCTATGGTAACAAAATCATGACCGAATGGGATTGGGCACCATTAAAACGAAAAGAGGTTCGCCACTTTTTATTAAATATCCTACCTGTTGAATATGCCATTTCCAAGCGCCTCTTCCCGCAACCCCCGTACTGGCCCGCACACGTAAAGATTACAGATTTTCGTGAACGGAATAAGTCAAAGCATTGGGAACCTTCAGAAGAACTAATACAATTCATAGAAAAATTTCCAAATCCATTGTACGTAGGATTTGGTTCAATGATCAATGCGAAACCCAAAGAGATAGGTAAAACATTATTACAGTTAAGTAAAAAACATAACCTCCCCATTTTTATAAACTCCAGTTGGGGCGGTATTGAAATAGAAGGCCCTTTACCCGAAAACATCTTTCTAGTAAAGGACATTCCTTACGATTGGCTCTTTAGTCGCGTTCACGCCGTGGTTCACCACGGAGGCTCAGGAACCACACACAGTGCATTACGATTTGACAGGCCTCAACTGATACTTCCGCACATCGCGGATCAGTTTCTTTGGAATAAGTTAATTCACAAAGCAGGCATTGGACCCCTGGGGTTCCCCATAAAGAAATTTACACCTATCCGTTTTGAAGAAAAAGTGCTCGAATTGCTAAAATACTAGCGTCTTTTCGACGGTCGTTTTCCGCGAGCAGGAGCTCCGGAACGCGAATTCCCTCCACCTTTTTTTGGACCGCGGCTTGAACGTTGAGAACGCTGTCCTTGCTTTGCAGGTATACGATTCTCTGGAATCGACCATTCCTCTGCAGCGCCTTCAGTAAATGGATGCTCTTCAACTAAAGGAACATTTGCTTTGATGAGTTTTTCAATATCCTTAAGATACCCGCGCTCATCAGCGGAGCAAAAAGAAAT
>CATAQZ010000015.1 GCA_949487015.1 Flavobacteriales bacterium UBA4585 | reverse complement strand
TGCCGCGAATAACGCGAGAGTTGTTCTAACTTGCGAAGCGATGAAAGAGGCGTTTTTCATAGCAAGAAAGATACAAAAGAGCACGGGTTCTCAAGTGATTGGTCCTTTGCTAAAATTGAGTATTGTAGCCACAGCTTTGGGTATGGCACTCGTGCTATTGTCCATAACATCCGGTAAAGGCTTGCAGCATGCCATCATGGATAAATTCAGTGCCTTAGAAGGTGATTTTACCATTAGCGCCTATGCACCGAACCGCACTGAAGAACTCAACCCCATACGCTTAACGGATAGTTTGGCGGGCGCCCTGTGCGAAGCCCCTTACGTTCGATCTGTTTATCCAGTGGTCCAAAAAATGGCATTGCTGGTAAATCCTATTGAAGATGCCTTCGACGGCATTCAAATCAAAGGTATGGAGACCGATTATTTAAAGACGTTCTCTGCCCAGTACGGGACCAGCGACAGTGCCTCCACTCCTACCTCGCGCTACGGTGCCTTACTATCCACAACTCTCGCACGAGAATTGGGCCTCGGCATTGGAGATACCGCTGTATTGACCGTACTGAAGAATCAGGGCGAATTGCCGCGCCTCCGAAAATCCATTGTGGAAGGGCTCTTTACCACGGGCTTAGACGAATTTGACCGGCAAACTATTTTAATGAATCAGGAAGATGTTGCTCGACTTAATGGTTGGCGCGGCGATAGTGTGAGCAGCTACATGGTAGTCCTGAATGATCAAGAAGGGCGCGAAATCATTTCGTCCTATTGGAATGCCGTGATTCCCTACACCATGCAAGCAAGAAGCATTGAAGACCGCCATCCCGCAATCTTCGGGTGGCTCGCGCTTTTCGATACTAATATTATACTAGTCCTGGCTATTGTTCTCATTGTAGCTGTAGCCAATCTGATCACGGCGTTACTTGTTTTGATTATTGACCGTACCCGAATGATTGGTACACTTAAAGCACTCGGCGGCAGTGACCGACTCATTCTTCAGGTGTTCCAGTGGCTGAGCATCCGGATTTTGACGCGCGGATTGGCCTGGGGGAATGCGCTGGGTTTGGGACTGAGTTTTTTACAGTGGCAATTCAGCTGGGTCCAATTAGACCCTGAAACCTATTACATCGCAACAGCCCCCATCACCTTTGACTGGGCATGGATTCTCGGTGCGAATGCCGTATTCATTGTCATCGCCTACCTCATACTCCTACTCCCCGTTCGTTGGATTGCTAGATTGCACCCTATTCAAAGCATTCGTTTCTCGTAAGAACCCTTGTTCCAGGCATACAATCGGTTATCTTTACGGAACCTAATACAAAACAGATTGGCCCATGCGCCCCATTTACAACAATATCCTTGAGACCATTGGCAATACGCCCATGATCAAACTCAATAAAATAGCTGAAGATTTCCCTTGTCCGGTTTATGCAAAGGTGGAATACTTTAATCCTGGCCACAGCGTCAAAGACCGCATGGCTTTGCAAATGATCGAAGATGCAGAGGCACGCGGAGACATTAAGCCAGGGGGTACCATCATTGAATGTACTTCCGGCAACACGGGAATGGGACTTGCGTTGGCAGCCATTGTAAAAGGATATAAGCTCATTTGTACCCTAAGCGACAAGCAATCAAAAGAAAAGATGGACATCCTGCGTGCCATGGGCGCGGAAGTATATGTTTGTCCTACAAATGTTGCTCCTGAGCATCCCGACAGTTACTACAGTGTAGCATCGCGATTAAACAAAGAAATTCCAAACTCTTTTTACCCCTATCAATACGATAACCTGAGCAACCGCCAAGCACATTACGATTCTACAGGTCCTGAGATTTGGGAGCAAACCGAAGGTAAAGTGACTCATTTTGTAGTGGGTGTAGGAACCGGTGGTACCATTTCAGGGGTCGGAAAATATTTAAAAGAAAAGAACCCAAATGTGAAAGTCTGGGGTGTGGACTCTTATGGTTCGGTCTTCAAGAAATACCACGAAACGGGAGAATTCGACGAGAAGGAAATCTACAGCTACATCACCGAAGGAATTGGCGAAGATATCCTGCCTAAGAATGTAGATTTCGACGTAATTGATTTCTTCGAAAAAGTTACCGATAAGGACGGCGCATTGGCGACGAGAGAATTGGCTCGTAAAGAGGGCCTATTTTTGGGCTACAGTTGTGGCTCGGCCTTTCAGGGCTTGCGCCAACTCAAAGACCGCTTGACACCAGATGATGTCGTGGTAGTTCTGTTCCATGATCACGGCTCGCGTTATGTAGGAAAGGTATACAACGACGACTGGATGCGTGACAGAGGTTTCCTAGCACCCGCTAATAAATTGGCTAAAGACTTGATCGATAGCCACAGCCATTTACCCCTGGTCACCGTAAGTCCTACTGAGCCCCTTAGTAATGCAGCTCGACTGATGAAAGTTCACGACATCACTCAGATTCCTGTGATGCAAGACGGTAAGCTAGTCGGATCTATTGACGATCATACCATGCTTTCGAGTATGCTCGACCACCCCGTAAACAGTAAACTCATAGGCGACATTATGGGGTCACCTTATCCTGTCGTGGACTTAACCACCAGCATCGAAGAGGTTGCAAAAATGGTAAAAAGCGGTCATCGCGCTGTACTCGTAGAAGTGGAGCAAGGCTACCACATCATTACTAAACAAGATATAATCACGGCAATGA
>CATAQZ010000014.1 GCA_949487015.1 Flavobacteriales bacterium UBA4585 | reverse complement strand
TGCGTACACTGCAAAAAGAGCAATGGCTAACGCTGAATGCGGCCTACGGTATTTTCCCCGCTCAAAGTAGAGGAGAAGAAATTATTCTGGGAGAGAATGGTGCTTTGGGTAGCTTTTATTCGCTGCGTCAAACCGGTGAAAAGTCGAAGTTCCAGGCCCTTTCAGATTTTGTGGCTCCTGAAGGTAGTGTTCAGGATTATGTAGGCGGTTTTGCAGTAACGGCAGGACTAGATATAGAGAAAACGCTGGCGAAATTTGAGGCCGCACACGATGACTATAGTAGCTTGATGCTGAAGGCATTGGCAGATCGTTTAGCAGAAGGTCTTGCGGAGTATGTGCATTTAAAGATTCGCCGTGAGATCTGGGGCTATGCACCAGAGGAACAGTTGACGAACGACGAATTGATTGCCGAGAAATATAGAGGAATTCGTCCCGCCCCGGGGTATCCGGCTTGTCCAGACCACCTTGATAAAACAACGTTGTTTGACTTGTTGGATGCGCCGTCGATAGGAATGTCGCTGACTGAAAGTTTAGCGATGTATCCGGCATCGAGCGTAAGTGGTTATTACTTCGCACATCCGGATTCAAAATATTTTGCCGTTGGAAAATTGGCCAAAGATCAAATAACATCCTACGCCGCACTACGAGGCATAGATGTGGCAACCGCTGAAAAGTGGTTGGCGCCGAATCTTAACTATTAAGCAATGAAGATTACCGATTTACTACAAGAAATCAAGGAGTGCCAGTTTACTTTTGAAATACTGCCGCCTTTAAAAGGACAAAAGGCGCAAGAGATCTTCGATAATCTCGACCCTCTGATGGAGTTCAAGCCGCCGTTCATTGATGTGACTTACCACCGCGAGGAGACCATCTATAAGCGTTTAGACAACGGTTTACTGCAGGAAAAGGTGGTTCGTAAGCGTCCAGGTACAGTTGGTATTTGTGCTGCGATCATGCACAGATACGATACGGAAACGGTTCCTCACGTACTCTGTGGCGGATTCTCGAAAGAAGAAACGGAGAATCTCCTGATTGATTTGAATTTCTTGGGAATAGAGAATGTGGTGGCACTGCGCGGCGATCAAGCAAAGCACGAGAGCTATTTTACCCCACATAGAGAAGGAAATGCCTTTGCTATTGATTTGGTACGACAGATTAAAGATTTGAATCAAGGCAATTACCTCGATGAAGATTTACAAAATACGATGTCAACGAATTTCTGTATCGGTGTTGCGGGCTATCCTGAAAAGCACTTTGAAGCGCCATCATTGAACACAGACATAGAGCATTTGAAAGCTAAAGTAGAAGCTGGGGCCGATTATATTGTGACGCAGCTTTTCTTTGATAATAGTAAGTATTTTGCCTTTGTCGATAAATGCCGCGCCGCTGGTATTACCGTTCCTATCATTCCCGGACTGAAGCCACTTTCAACCAAGCGTCAATTGAGCATACTGCCTCAGATCTTTCATGTGGATATTCCAGATGAATTGGTTATTCAAGCCATCAAATGCAAGGATAACGCGCAAGTGAAGCAATTAGGAATCGAATGGTGTATTCAACAAAGCAAAGAGCTTAGAGATGCTGGGGTACCAGTGCTGCATTACTACAGTATGGGTAAGAGTCACAATATTTATGAAATCGCAAGTGCGATTTTCTAGAGGTAGCGCTTCGCCCAACTTTCACTTAAAGGAATCATACCCGTGCCACTTGCTCCAAGGGTAGGAGCGAGGGTGTGCATGACTGGGGTTTCTGGAGTCATCTCACCACTGGCAATAGCTGCTTTTAGTCTGGTTGGAGTATACGCTTGAATACCGTTTATATCCGCGGTAAAAATTAACATGCGGTTGAAAAAGTCCACGCCATACTGTTGTCCAAATTCCATCAACAGATGTACGCTTTTATCGATGCTGCATCCCGTTGCCTGCTGTTGACGTTCATCTACTGCAATAATGAGGCATTGATTACCTATGATTCTATAGGCGGCTGCGAGTTGTGCTCCGTGTGCTTTCCATTGCCCAACGAAATCATCCATAAGACCGCTAAGAACTTGCGCTTGTTCGTCAGTCAATGGTTGCTGAAGCCCGTAGAACCACATGCGCGATTCGGGATGCATAGATTGCATACTCATACTAAAGATCTTCTGCTAATGCGATCATTTCAGCCAAATCTAGGACCTCAACCTGATCTTCTTTTTCACGGTTTTTAACGCCGTCCGTAAGCATGGTGTTGCAGAAAGGACATCCCGCAACAACAATCTCTGCACCTGTTTCCATTGCTTCGTCCGCTCGAACGTGATTGATCTCTGCCGTTCCTTTTTCCGCTTCTTTAAACATCTGGGCACCGCCGGCGCCGCAGCATAGACCATTTTGTTTGCAACGACGCATTTCTTTCAGTGAAACATCAAGTTTTTCCAAAAGTGCGCGCGGCGCCTCGTATTCGTCGTTTGCGCGACCTAGGTAACAGGGGTCATGAAAAGTGATTTTTTTACCTTTAAAACTTCCACCCTCAATTTTTAGTCGACCTTCTTTAAGCAGGCGATTTAAAAACTGACTGTGGTGCTCTACCTGGTAGTTTCCACCCAATTCTGGATATTCATTCTTCAAGGTATTAAAGCAATGCGGACAGGTAGTCACAATGTGTTTTACTTCATAGCCGTTGAGGACTTGAATATTCATCATCGCCTGCATCTGGAATAAAAACTCATTACCAGCTCTTTTTGCAGGATCACCCGTACAACCTTCTTCTGTTCCTAGCACAGCATAGCTGATGCCCGTGTGGTGCAAAATTTTCGCCATGGCTTTAGTGATCTTTTTTGCACGATCGTCAAAACTACCGGCGCACCCGACCCAAAACAAGACTTCTGGAGCCTTGCCTTCGGCGGTCATTTGTGCCAGTGTGGGAACTTGAAATGTGGTCATAGTTAATCTTCGAAAACTTGAATTTTACTTTCTTTTTCTATGAGGTCAGTGAATTTACCCGTGTAACGCGTCGCACGAACGATGTGATTGTCTACCCAATGGTAGTTACCGCCACGCGGTTTACCCATTAAAAGGCCATGCCATTTAAATCCATTGTCCTTGAGCCATTTTTCAGTCACCTC
>CATAQZ010000013.1 GCA_949487015.1 Flavobacteriales bacterium UBA4585 | reverse complement strand
GCAAAGCGCATCACTAATGGATCCTCAAATTCGGTTAAGAACATGCGTAGGAAACGAATCGAACGGAAATCCTGAATTCCACCTACCTTCTTTTCAGGCTTGAATACTGGAATTTTGAATTGAATCCAACGCGTAGGACGACTGATTCCATTGGGAAGATCGTGGCTTTGCGTTTCAAAAATATCTGCGACGTGATTTTTTCCCACCTCTAAATCTTCAGGTCGCATACTAATGCGGTACTGAAAATAACTCTCCGTTTTACTCAGCGTTTGATCGCGGTTCGCATCTTCTTTATCAGGAACGTTCGTTGCAGAAGCAGGGGCTCCATTAATCGTCGCGGTAGCGCTATTCCCTTGAACACCATTGAAATTTTTATAGCGCTTCATTATATCTGCTGCTGCATTGTCTAGACTATCACCTCTGTAAAAAACGAAGTTATCCGCGCTTGGATCTGGGAATGCACGAACATAGGCATTCGACGTCGTCCCATATGCAGCAGCGATGCGCTGCAAGTAATTTCCCGTACCGACTGGAGCCCAAGCGCGCTCCTCGCTGTCGTCGAGCGCATCAAACCCAACATCCTGTGCCTCGCGTGCACCAGTGGCGTTATCGAAAAACTCCGTGATGGGCTGAATCTCGCTTAAGAGTCCCCATTGGGTACTGTCCATTCCCGTCTTATCACCATCTGCCGGAATACCGTTCTCGAAACTCTGACGGCCGTCTTTGAGAATGTCTTCACTAACGCTTCCCAAATTGAAGTAGATATCCCCACCGTCTGGTGCATTAGGATTATCGTAAAACGGATCCATCACCCAAAATTGGATGAATTCGATATTCTGTTCCTCAAAATTGTTGATTTGAAGGGGGCGCATTATACCACCCCATCGCGAGGCCGGGTCGTTTAGGAATCCATCCGCATCCATACCAGCGCTGATTCCGGATTGCCCTTCAACTTCATAGTTGTAAGGGCCGCGCTCGTTTGGATAATACGCGAGATCGAACATGGCTAAATTGCGCGCTTCATTCGTGCTCAAACTGTAATTGGGAAAGACCTCTTTTACCAGAACCTCACGCATGCGTTGGTCGGAGGTAATCTCTGGGTCGTTACGAATGTTGTCAGGGACACTTGAACCTCCGGTATATAAAGAAGGGTCAATAATATACCAGGCAAGTTTTGCTCGATTATATCCGTAGGCCAAATCATTGTTTAACTCACTTTCAGGGAATAAATCTGCCTGTTTTCCAGGAGTGGAAGCAAGGTTCCATGCATTTAAGCTGCGCAAGTCAATGGTGGTTTGCGAACTTTCAAAATCGTCGAGGTAAGTTGTTTCCGCCCCCGTAATACGAATGCCTCGTGGCGAGCCTGGTATGAGATGAGCAAATTCACCACGGAATTGCAATTGTGATTTTTCTTTCGTTTCAATAAAAGGCAATGCATCTACAAATCGAGTCAAATAAGGCGCCTCGGAATTATAGTTGGTATTCATACCCCAAATGGTATTCGAAATGGGTTCGTCGCCAATATTTACTTTTTGTGTTAGCGGTCGTTCTGTCAAATGCAACCACGTCCCACCAATATTGAGCTTGTCATTTACTTTATGGTCGATAGTCGTTCCGTAGAACGTTTTCGTCTGCACATTGAACATGGTGTTGTTCTCGAACCCTACCTTAATGGGTGAGCCGGAATTCAAAACACCTTCATTAATGATTCGTACCCGTCCGAGCGAATAGTCTACAGTATAATCTTGATTTTCGACTAGAGTTCGACCTCCTGCGGTCACCGTCACGGAACCCTGCGGGATATTGAAGGCTCCTAAACTAATTTCAGAACCGGACGCACTCTTGTATTGACCGCGTAAAATGAATTTATTTTTCTGCGTTTGCTCTTGCGCACGAAAGCGCGTACTGTCGTAAAGTGCACTGTATACGTACTTATTACGTGCCTGCTCCGTATCCAACTTCCGCTCAAGATTGCTACCGAAGGGTTCTACCACAGGAAAAATGACCTTACCACGTTGTTTATCGATGGTTACGCCCTGGACAAAATCGAAAATCCCATCTGGGTATGGATCATTGTTAGTATTGAGCTTATCCAATTCCATCACACCTATGAGCAGTGTATCACTCAAATTGCCGTCTGGTAGGAATGGAATGGGCACCCCCGTTTCATCGTTCATGTACAAGATGTCCATGTAGAAGTCTTCACGGTCCAATTGGTATGCGTTAAGCGCATAGATGTTCTTCATCATCAAATCCCAAG
>CATAQZ010000012.1 GCA_949487015.1 Flavobacteriales bacterium UBA4585 | reverse complement strand
GAAAAACGTTAATAGAAGACTTGCATGCATTGGACTGTGATGTCGTGGGACTGCAGGAGACAAAGGCGACGCCAGAGCAGGTCAAAGAGGCTTTGGCGGAGTTGAAGGGCTATCATATTTATGCGTTTAGCGCGGAGAAGAAAGGGTATAGCGGAACGGCTATTTTATCTAAAGTGGAGCCATTATCGGTAACGATGGGCATTGGCATTGCAGAACACGATAATGAAGGTCGTGCTATTACTGCGGAATACGAGGACTTTTACTATGTAACCACCTATGTGCCAAATTCTAGCTCGGGACTCAAACGCTTGGACTACCGCACCCAGGAATGGGATGTGGCATTCTTAGCATACCTGAAGAAGTTAGAGGAGAAAAAGCCTGTCGTGGTTTGCGGTGATTTAAATGTGGCACACCAGGAAATAGACTTGAAGAATCCTAAATCAAATTACAATAAGACTCCCGGCTACACACAAGCGGAGATTGATGGAATGAGCACCATGATTGATGCAGGCTTTATCGATACTTTCCGTACGCTTTATTCCGATACGGTGAAATACAGCTGGTGGAGTTACCGTGGCGGTGCTCGCGCGAAAAACGTGGGGTGGCGCTTGGATTACTTTATGGTCAGTGCTGGATTCATGGACCAAGTACAAGATTCACAAATCTTGAACGAGGTGATGGGCAGCGACCACTGTCCGGTCATGCTGGTTCTTAAGTAATTATTGCAGCGTAAATTTCGTCGTACCTGCCTCACAAGTGAATAGGTAGGTTCCTGGACTGCATTGTTCCGGCAATTCCAATTCACTGGTGCCATTAGTATTCGCTAAGGTGCCTTGATCAACGATTTTCCCCTGGGCATCACTAATATGATATTCAAAATGGGCAGCGCGAATATTGCTTTGAATCTTCAACATACCATTGGTCGGGTTAGGGAAGATTTTCAATCCATTGATGCTGCCTTCCTCAACGCTAATATTGGCGGTATTCATGATGAAATAGTAACGTGCAACATGCTGAGGTGTGAAGGTTATGTTTCCTACACCGGTATTGCCTAAGGCTTGAGTTGAAGCATTTGCTATGGGGACCCCTGTTTTCCATTTAAGATTGGGGCTCTGTGCTATGGTCATTTGATTCCCGGGCAATCCGTTTAGATCGCTGTCTAAGCCCCCATTATTGGGGTTCGTGTTGAAAGAAACAGTTACTTCAAA
This sequence comes from Flavobacteriales bacterium UBA4585, assembly GCA_949487015.1. Taxonomy (GTDB): domain Bacteria; phylum Bacteroidota; class Bacteroidia; order Flavobacteriales; family Schleiferiaceae; genus UBA10364. Next base: position 1,218 of record CATAQZ010000012.1, on the reverse strand, counting down.
GGGCAGCTCTGTAGTGTAATCAATAGGAGGATCGTGGTTTCCCTCGTACCCTATGAAATAAAAATGATCACGACTGGTAGTTCCATTACTCGGGTAATTGCCCTCCGTGTAGTGGTGCCACACGTAAAATGTACCGTTAAGTCCTGCTGTATTGGATTTAGGAGTGATTTTAACTCCCGTCCTCGGCAATGTTTTTGTGCCATTCAGCTCAGCCCAAGTAAAAGTATCGTAGACTGAGGTACCTAAAGATTCGGCACTATCGTTTGTGCTTAGCCAATAATCTTGCCCTGTCCCTAACTGAGTGGTGAGCGAGGTAAATGTGAGATCTGCGCTGGACGCAGTAAAGAATGCAGTGTTTCCTAAATCTTCTTTTCCGCTATACCCATTGTTATAACTGTGTTTATATACAACGATTGGTGTAGTCTTTTGAGTGGCGCCATGATTACCAGTGTGGGCGCTGAGGTGATGGACGTTTACTTGTTTATCTGCCGTGGCCCAATTCGCATTTTCAGGATAATTTAACTCTACCCAAGCACCGTGATAGCCTGGATTATAGATCCAATCGTTCCAAAAATCATCCAAATCTACCCCCGTAGAGTTCTCGAAGGACTCCTTGAAACTGTTTGCGTCGTAGTTTCCGAAGGTGTTGGTGGCAATGAGTTGTTTTACGGCATGGCTGAACAGGCTATCGCCTAAAAATTCACGTAGGTTGTGGGCGACCATAGCACCTTTTTGATAGGTGTGTGTGCCATAGGTTTGGTTCTGGTTTACTCCACTGAGGGCGAGGTGGCCACCGTCGTTTTGACGGGCTTGCTTTAGCACGAGGGTTTGGTTGTTTTGTACCGTGTTCACGTACTGAGCGCGACCGTATACTTTCTCCTCATAGAAGTGCGAGCCAAATTCCGCAAAGCCTTCGTTGATCCACATATCCTCGGCAGTCTCGGTAGTGACGGCGTTGCCGAACCACATATGAGCCAGCTCATGTGCAATAATATCTTCGCCGCTGAGGTTGGCGTTTGCCAAGGTGCGCGGTAAATGAATCATCCCTGCGTGTTCCATAGCGCCGGTGATGGTCATGGCATACCCTACTTTTTCGAAGACATAGGGGCCAAATTCTTCCACAAAGGCATCGTAGATATCATTGAGGTGCACGAAGCCTGCGCTCATGTTCGCGGTGTCCTGAGCGCGACCATAGAGCTCGAACGATTTTCCGGCGTG
>CATAQZ010000011.1 GCA_949487015.1 Flavobacteriales bacterium UBA4585 | reverse complement strand
TTCTCCGAAGCGTCCATAGCTTGTTTGAGCAAAGTGTTTTTAACAACGTTTAGTTTAATACCCTTACCAAAACTAGCACGACGCAAGTTAGATGTCGTTTCGGCATCTAACGCTGCAATATCAGCTAAATATATGGTAGCGGTATTATTTAATACGGCTGTTAAATTTTCAATCTGTGCAAGTTTGTCTTCTCTTGTCATGATGCTATTCTTTAGCGTTATGAAATTGATTTAGCATCCACAGCAATACCCGGTGACATGGTAGAAGAAATGTAAACACTCTTCATATAAGTACCTTTCGCCGAACTAGGCTTAAGCTTATTAAGAGTCTTCAATAATTCTTCAGCATTCTCACGAATTTTGTCTGCTTCAAAAGAAACCTTACCGATTGCAGCATGAACGATACCGTAACGATCAACTTTAAAGTCAATCTTACCGGCTTTCACCTCACCTACTGCTTTTGCTACGTCCATTGTAACGGTACCAGACTTAGGGTTCGGCATCAAGCCACGAGGACCCAATACACGACCTAAAGGTCCAATTTTACCCATTACAGAAGGCATGGTTACGATGACATCGATGTCAGTCCAACCGCCTTTAATCTTCTCAATGAATTCATCAAGGCCTGCGTAATCAGCACCTGCTGCTTTTGCTTCTTCCACCTTATCTGGTGTAACTAAAGCTAAAACGCGAACACTTTTACCTGTTCCATGTGGAAGACTTACCACGCCACGAACCATTTGGTTTGCTTTACGTGGATCCACTCCCAAACGAACAGCTAAGTTCACAGATGCGTCAAACTTAGTACAGTTTACCTCTTTCACTAGAGTTGCTGCCTCGCCCACAGGATATACCTTGCCTTTTTCAAGTTTAGCGAGCGCGTTTTTCATGTTTTTCGTCAATTTTGCCATTGCTTCAAACTTTTAATTAAAACGGCTTCTCGCCAATTACAGTTATACCCATGCTTCTTGCAGTACCAGCAATCATACTCATTGCTGATTCAACGGTAAAACAGTTTAAGTCAACCATTTTATCCTCTGCAATTTTGCGAACAACGTCCCAAGTAACTTTAGCAACTTTACTACGGTTAGGCTCTGATGATCCCTTCTTAATCTTCGCTGCTTCCATCAATTGAACTGCTGCAGGTGGAGTCTTAATTAGGAAATCAAATGATTTATCTGTGTAAACAGAGATCACTACCGGCAAAACTTGGCCCATCTTGTCTTGCGAACGGGCGTTGAATTGCTTACAGAATTCCATAATATTGACACCTGCGGCACCCAATGCTGGACCTACCGGAGGAGAAGGGTTAGCTTGGCCACCACGGACCTGAAGCTTTACTACTTTACTAACCTCTTTTGCCATTTCTTGTTTCTACTATTTTGCGTTGTTTGTGCGGATCATTCTTCAAGTTGGAAGCGTAAAGAACGAACCTATATATAGCTCACACCTATATCAATTATAATTTCTCCACTTCCGTGAAGCCAAGTTCAACTGGAGTCTTACGACCAAAGATCTTGACTGTGACCTCTAGTTTCTGTTTCTCCTCGTTGATCTTCTCAATAGTCGCATCAAATGTACTGAACGGACCATTGATAACTTTGACAGTTTCTCCCACTGTAAACGGGATCATTAGCATTGCTGCATTTTCTGCCTGACGATCTACTTCGCCTAACAATCTGCTCACCTCAGAGGCGCGCATTGGCGAAGGATCTTCTCCTTTAACGTTGGATAAAAATCCTACGACATTCGGGAGGTTTTTAATCATGTGACTCACCTCACCGGTCAATACAGCTTCTATGTACATGTAACCTGGTGTGCGTGTCTTTTCTTTAATTACTTTCTTCCCATTACGAACTTGAACAACTTTCTCAAGCGGAATCAGTACACGTCCCACAAGATCACTCATGCCTGCATGAGCCATGTCCTTTTCGATGTAGGTCTTTGTCTTTTGCTCTTGACCACTAATTGTGCGAAGCACATACCATTTCATTCCAGTATCCGACATGTTATCCGAAGATTGAATAAACAAACTCAAGCACTGTTGAGATTGCCTTGTCCATACCAAATACTACAAGTGAAAAGATGATGGTGCCCACAATTACTAATGTAGTGCTCTTCTGCAACTCTGTCATTGTAGGCCACGATGCCTTAACGGCAAACTCGTGCCAAGACTCCTGTATACTCGTAATTAATTTGCTCATCTTTTTATTCTTTGCACGGGCACAAGGATTCGAACCCTGATCAACGGTTTTGGAGACCGCTATTCTACCATTGAACTATGCCCGTATGTAGGCAGAAAGGCGCCTCCCATCGGGAGGCACCTTAACTACCTGTACTTTATATCAAAAGAGTAAGTTATTACTCGATGATTTCAGTTACTTGACCCGCACCTACTGTACGACCACCTTCACGCATTGCGAAGCGTAGACCCGTGTTAACAGCTACGTTAGCGATCAGTGTAACAGTAATTGACAAGTTATCACCTGGCATTACCATCTCAACGCCATCTGGAAGTTGAATCTCTCCAGTAACGTCTGTTGTACGCAAGTAGAACTGAGGACGGTATTTGTTGTGGAAAGGAGTGTGACGACCACCTTCTTCTTTCTTCAATATATATACCTCTGCCTTGAACTTGCTGTGTGGTGTGATTGAACCTGGCTTACAGATAACCATACCACGACGGATTTGAGATTTCTCAATACCACGTAGAAGGATACCTACGTTATCACCAGCTTCACCTGTATCCAAAATCTTACGGAACATTTCAACACCAGTAATAGTAGAAGTCAATTTCTCATCACCGAAACCGATGATTTCAACGCCTTCACCTGTGTTTGCTACACCAGTCTCAATACGACCTGTTGCAACAGTACCACGACCTGTGATTGAGAATACATCCTCGATTGGCATTAGGAATGGCTTATCACGATCACGCTCTGGCTCTTCGATCCAAGCATCTACTGCTTCCATCAATTCCATAACGGTATCAACCCACTTCTGCTCGCCGTTCAATCCACCTAGAGCTGAACCTGCGATAACTGGAGTGTTATCACCATCGTACTCGTAGAAAGATAGAAGATCACGAACTTCCATGTCTACCAATTCCATCAATTCTTCATCATCAACCATATCTGCCTTGTTCAAGAACACGACGATACGTGGGATACCCACCTGACGACCTAATAGGATGTGCTCGCGAGTTTGAGGCATAGGACCATCAGTGGCAGCAACTACCAAGATAGCACCATCCATCTGAGCGGCACCAGTAACCATGTTCTTCACGTAATCCGCGTGACCTGGACAGTCAACGTGGGCGTAGTGACGGTTAGCCGTCTCGTACTCTACGTGAGAAGTGTTAATGGTAATACCACGCTCTTTCTCTTCAGGAGCATTATCGATCGAATCGAAATCTCTTTTTTCAGACAAACCTGCATTCGCCAAACATGTGGTGATTGCAGCTGTCAATGTTGTTTTTCCGTGGTCAACGTGACCAATTGTACCAATGTTCAAGTGAGGCTTGGTACGTACAAAATTCTCTTTTGCCATGACTAGCGATTATTAAATATATAAACAGTGTAAAGATTCAAAATTAAAACTTAGAGCCAATGACGGGAATTGAACCCGTGACCTCTTCCTTACCAAGGAAACGCTCTACCCCTGAGCTACATCGGCGTAACTTAGAGCGGAAGACGGGATTCGAACCCGCGACCCTCAGCTTGGAAGGCTGATGCTCTACCAGCTGAGCTACTTCCGCGGTAGTGGGGGGAGCAGGATTCGAACCTGCGAAGGTTTCCCAACGGATTTACAGTCCGTCCTCGTTGGCCGCTTGAGTATCCCCCCGGTGTGTACAAGATTCCACTAGAAAATCAAGTACAAAACTTGAGCCGATAGTCAGATTCGAACTGACGACCCCGAGATTACAAATCACGTGCTCTGGCCAACTGAGCTATATCGGCAATGATGTCAAAGTACTTCCGCTTTTCTCAAACGGACTGCAAATGTAGTAAAGAGATTCAAACGCGCAATACCTATAAAAAAAAAAGTGAGGACAAATTGTCCCCACCTTTTTAGTGTTTTGTCTGAGCCATTGATTTTACTGAGGTTTTAGGATTTTTTCTTTGTGTTTTTTTAGCTGCCGAATCAATACATTCACGGCAATATCTGCAGCTTCCTCAAAACTCTTGCGTTCTTTCGTTACAACGATGTCAGAACCAGGCACGCTCATTCGCATTTCTACGATCTTATTCTCACGATTATGATTGTTATCTACCTTCAGATAAACGGCCGTACTAATGGTTCGGTCATAAAACTGGGTTGTCTTCGCTAATCGCTCCTTAATGAAGGTGATTAACTTACCGTCTGCTTTGAAATTTACAGATTGAATGTTCACAGTCATAATCTACTTTTTTACGACCCTTTGGGATGGGTCTGGTTATACACTTTAATCAGTTCCTCGAAGGAACTAGTGGTATAAACCTGCGTTGAACTTAAGCTTTCATGGCCTAATAACTCTTTAACAGTATTTATATCAACCCCAGCATTTAGAAGGTGCGTCGCATACGAATGGCGCAGTGCGTGGGGGTTTTTATCAACCACAGATGTGGTCCTATTAAGATAGAATAAAACTCGATTATAAACAAGATTATCGTAAAGCTTTTTTCCTTTCGCAGTGAGTAAGAGTGTTGTATCGTGGCGAACGGGCAACTGGTCCCTTACTTTTACGTAGCGTAAGTAATATTCTTCTAACAATACTGGCATTGGAATTTGACGCTCTTTGTTTCTTTTTCCGATCACACGAACTAATTTTCGTGACCAATCAAAATGGGCCGGCGTCAATGAAATGACTTCCGCACGGCGCAAACCTAATCCGTAAAGTAATAGCAGTAAAAGTTGGTCGCGTCTACCTTCGAAATCTGTCGTGAAAAGCTCAGGATCATTTACTAGAGCTTTCAAATCGTCTTTTGGGACGCTCATGACTACTTTTTTCGCAGTTTTCATACTACGAACACCTTGCCCTGGATTTTCACGAACTAAATCTTCGCGAATGGCCCATTTGTAAAAGGTGCGAATACAACTTAAACTTCGATTTATTGAACGCGGTGATATACCTTGTTTATTGCGCCAGACAATGTAGCGCTTAACGTGTGCCTTTTGAGCGGCAGTTAAGGATGTATCTGCTTCTTCCCTTAAATAAAGCGCCCAACGCTCCAGTTCCTTCTTATATGCGACTGAAGTCTTAAGACTATAGCCACGCTCCGCAATTAGATACGCAAGAAACTGATCAATATGTGCCGCTGAGGATTCCACAGAGGGAAGGTAGTGCGAGAGGTGCTGAAAAACAAAAAGCCCAACCTTTCGGCTGGGCTTTTCTTTATAATCTAAGCATAGATTATTCTGATTCTGCTTGACGCAAAGTCTGAATGTATGCTGCTTTCTCATGCATGCGACGCTTAGCTTCCGTTGGTTTCGTATGATAACGATCCTTACGAAGCTTACGCACTACACCCGTAGAGCTGTGTTTTCTCTTATAGCGCTTAAGTGCGCGTTCGATCGATTCACCTTCCTTGACATTAATTACGAGCATAGTAACACCTCCTTTCTTTAGGACTGCGAAAGTACACCGATTTTTCTATTCCGATACATAGTGTTGTAAAAAAGTCGTGTCTATATCAGAAAATTCTTCCCATGCGGTCAATTCCCTCCAAAGTACGGGACCAAACCGTTCTCGATAGAAGACAATTCTTTTGACTTGATGGAATCGGAAGCCATAGAACTCATTCAATTCTGCAAAGGAACTGCTGTTTAAAAATAGGTTAGGAGCTCGGGGGACGACATAAAACACACTGTCCCATTCCTGTTGCCAACGAGCATCAAGGGAGCGGATCTTCCGCAATTGTGAAACGGTTGCAAAGTAGCCCCAACGAGCCCTTTCCTTGATGATGGCGTGTGCGGACCAAGGACCGATTCCGCGAACAGTTACAAGCGCTGCGCTATCGACTTCATTCAATTCCATTCGTATGAGGCGATCTTTTGTAACGGCCCCGGATTTGCGTCCCTCCCAGGAAACCGACTTAAAGATTTTCCCAGAACTTCTTCCCCGCTCCTCTTTCTCTTTTTGAGCCGCAGACGTGAAATCAAAATTGCCTGTTGTAACAAATAGGGTATCCATCCCCGGCAAAGATTTTAAAGCCAAAAGGTCTTTAATGGTCCAATTTTTCTTGCATCGGTACCACCATGATTTTTTAGCTGTCTCTGGTAAAGGTAAGGTCCAGATGGTCGTTGAATCTAAGTGGTTCACCTTAAGCGTGAGTTGCTCCGACCACCACATCGAAAGGAAGCCGAGGCGCGCTTCGCGCGCCTCGGCCGCGGGCCGTAACCAAATAGTGGCCGCTAGAGCGGCCACTATAAAAAGCTGAAAGGTTCGAATAATTTGTGCTTTAGCCTGGTCCATTGCAAGTGCATTTACCTGCAAGTTGGGCAGTGCGTGGCTGGTCTACAAATTTCGTGAATAACTAAAAGTTGCTGACTTAGTCACGGGGAGCATTGTCATTGTCTTTGTACGAATCCGGCTCGGGTTTCGGAGGTGTCTTTAACACCTTGCGAAAGAAATAGATGGTCGCCGCAAGAACGGTTCCTTGCGTTAAAATGATCATTATTAAAGCTGAAGTCGTCATTATTACGAGGCTTTTTTACGTTTGTTCGATGCTATTTTCACCATGGCAACAAGTCCAAAGAAGCAAGCCAAAAGGAAGAATCGGCTCATATCGATGTAGAACATGTTCGTGAGCGTACCGTCAGCCATCCACTGCACTCCAGTGTTGATGTGGAAGATCTGATTAATGATACTGTCGTTCGCCCATGGCCAGCCTTGACCGCTGGTAAGGCTGTTGAAGGCGGTGGACCAATCGGACAATTCGCCGTTCAATGGTTTAAACAATGAGGTCAAAAAGATGATTCCTATGAATAACGGCGTTACGTATTTAATGATGGGACGGTAAATTCTGGGGACACGCATATCGGCGCCATCGGTAATTTCCTTCCATCCTTTATCCATTCCAAAGACCCAGGCAAACAGAATAACCTCCGCCAGTGCGAAGATGACTAAACTCACCGTTCCTGTCCAATAATCATATTCGTCAAAGACACCTTTTTCAAAGAATAAGATGGTAGGTAGACCCATAATCAAAATGGCAATACCCAACAGAAGAGCACTCTTGTTTTTCGTCCATCCAAATTCATCCTGAACGAAGCCCATCCAAGGCGTTCCCATGGCTAGCGAGGAAGTAATTCCCGCAAAGAACAGTAGTCCAAACCAGGCTACACCTGCGATTACCGCCATAATACTGCCCCATTGATCAAAGAGGAACGGCATGGTTTTAAAGGCCATCATAAATCCGGCGTTGTCTACAACCCAATCTAAACCTAGGTATCCCACGGCAATAGGAATAACGACAGCTGAACCTAGCACGATCTCAACAAAACCATTCATCCAACCTGCAGACATTGCATTCAACGCAATATCATCGCGTTTACTCAGATAGGAGCTGTAACAATGAATAGTACCCATCCCCACAGAGAGGGTAAAGAAGATCTGACCGGCAGCCGCCAACCATATTTTAGGATTGGCCAACGATGAGAAATCGGGCTCCCACAAGAAATTCAATCCAACGAAAGTGGAACAGTCATCACAACGGCCAGTCGAGCCGGTAGTCCAAGACATGATAGCAAGGAATGCACCGAAACCGATAAGCAAGGGCATGGCGATTTTCGCCACCTTTTCAATACCTGCACTTAAACCCCGCGAGAGGATATAAATATTGATGGTTAGTGTAATGAGGAAGGCAAGCAGCGCCCAAACTGGAAAATTAATACCACTGCCTAAGTCTACGTAGTTGTTAAAGTACGTGTCTAATTGGTCCAGATTTACACCTAGGAAATCGCCTTTAAGTGACTTTAAAGTGTAGGTCAGCGTCCAACTTTCGATGTAGGTATAGTATGCCATGACGCCCATGTTGGTAAAGATTCCAAATACACCAAAGTATTTCCAGAACCGGCGCTTAGTCATGTTGTCTAAAATGAAAGGCGTACTGTGATCTCCGAAACGACCGCCAAATCTACCCATCGCCCACTCTACCCAGAGCAATGGAATTCCCATGAGCAGAAAACTAACGAGGTAAGGAATAATGAATGTCCCACCACCGTTCTGTACGGCCTGGACTGGAAAGCGTAAGAAATTACCTAAACCAACGGCATTTCCTGCCATTGCTAATATGAGCCCTACGCGAGAGCCCCATGCTTCTGTCGATTTTGCCATGCTCCTTTCGGATCTGTTAGAGTGAACTCCGAAAATAGTGGAAAGCAGTGGTCCCTACAAATATGTGCTTACAATCCTGCTTGATTTGCAATGATTTCTAGCGCCTCTTGAAAAGTATGTGGCTTATAGCCCAATTCAGCTCTTGCTTTAGAAATATCAAATCCCGTGCGCGGCGGACGTTTTGCGGGCTGATTCAAGGTGGTAGAATCGGTTCGTGTGACAGACTCCATGGATAGACCAAAGTGCGCCGCAACCTGCCCTACCAAGTCGTAAATGGACATAAAATCCGGTCCTGAAATATTAAAAACGCCCTGTGCACATTGATCGGCGGCAAGCAAAGCTCCCTGGGCCAAATCTTCGGCAAGCGTCGGAGTGCGGAATTGGTCGTCCACAACATTGATTGGCTGGCCTTTCTCTAAAGCGCCTTTCGCCCATAAAACAATGTTACTTCGGCTCAGGTCTTCCGCCATACCGATCACCAAAACGGTGCGTAAAATACTCCATGAAGGCAACTCCTGGATAATCTCTTCTGCTTCTAATTTTGTCCAACCGTAATGACTTAAAGGTTGGGCCTTTGCATCCTCTTTATACGGACCATCTTTTCCATCGAAAATAAAATCAGTGCTGATGTGCACGACGTGTGCCCCCACTTCATTTGCTGCAT
>CATAQZ010000010.1 GCA_949487015.1 Flavobacteriales bacterium UBA4585 | reverse complement strand
GCTTTGAAACACTTGTGCGAGCAAGCAGCTGGTAGAATTGAAATTCAAGCTGGATCGGGCGTTAGTGCTGAATATGTAGATGATTTATGGTCTGCGGGAATACGTGCTTACCATTGTACAGCACGCATGAAAATGCTGGCGCGTGAGGATAGTATTGAGGCGAAGCTAGGCTTTGGAGATTACTGGTCGCTTGACCGCAAAAAAGTAGAACAACTGGGTGATGCGCTCTGGCGCAAATTGGCATAAAAAAACCCGCACGAGGCGGGTTTCTTTTAGAAGTAGCAGAGGGTTATTTACCCCAACGCTGAATTTGTGCAATATCAATAGATAAAGGAATGGGCACACCTGGAACCGTAACGGTAAGGTTTGTATCCGTTCTGAAGGTGAAAGCGTCTTGCTCCAATGTCTTAATGATAAAGCTCATGTCTGAAGCGCCAACGCCACCACCGCCTCCTGGGAGTTCAAGGCCAAGGTCGAGTCCTTTCAGTACAAGAATCGTGTCGTTTTTGATTGCCCAACCCAATGAATCCATGCGGGCGCCCGCTGAGTCGATGGTTAGACCACCGTTTTCCATGAAATTGGCTTCCATGAAAGTAGTGTTTTGTACATCCGAAGAATCTAGGAATGGCAATGCCTGAATGTTCACCTGTGTGTTGATTCCGGTCCAAACGCCTGTCACCTTAAATTCGGTGCTTTTGTTTTCCCATTTCGTACAAGCGGCTAATGAAGCAGCAGCTACGATAAATAATGCGATTTTTTTCATGATTGGTTTTTTAAGTAGTGTAAAGATGCCAAATTTTATGCCAATTCCGTTTGTGCCGCCTCTCGATCTTTTGCCAACTGATGTTTTAATTCTTCGAGAGTATTGAAATGAAGTACTTCTCGATGTTTTTTTAGCACTTCAAAACAAATGCGCTTGCCGTATAAATCTGCGTCAAAGTTGAGAATATGCACTTCGACGGAGCGTTGCGTTGCACCTACCGTTGGGCGGCGACCGATGTTCGCCATGGCCTTGAAGGGTTGTCCGTCGATATGAAGAAACCCTAAATAGACGCCATCAGAGGGCACGAGTTTTCTTGCAAAATCGAGACCTATATTGGCGGTTGGAAAGCCAATGGTACGCCCTATCTGATCCCCTTTTACAACGGTGCCGCTCAAGGTGAATGGATGGCCTAAATATTCTGCCGCTAATCCAACGTCACCGCGATGCAAGGCCTGACGAATTTTGGTGCTGCTCACATTTACATTTTCTACATCGAGCGCTGAAATTTCCTGGACTTCAAACCCGTAAATGGGTCCAAATTCTTTGAGATGCTCGAAGCTGCCCTCTCTGTTTCGTCCGAAATGGTGATCGTAACCGATCACTAAGTGCTTCACACCTACGGTATTCACTAAAATTTCACGGACAAACTCTAAAGACGGTGTACGTGAGAACTCTTTCGAGAACGGGTGAATAATCAAATGATCTAATCCGGTTTTTTCAAGCAGTTCAATTTTTTCTTCAATACTTGAGAGTAATTTAAGCTCGACATCCGGTTGCAAAACTACCCGTGGATGAGGATCAAAAGTGAGTAAAACGCTTTCACCACCTACTTTATGAGCGGTTTGAACCAATTGGTTCAATATTTTCTGATGGCCTAAGTGCACTCCGTCAAAAGTCCCAGTGGTAGCGACAGCGCATTCTAACGTATTAAATTCAGCTAAGGAGCGGTATACTTTCAACGTGTGTTGTATTTTTCCACAAATTAAGCATAGAAACCGAAAACCATGAAGAAAATTAGTCCAGGACAAGCCATCCAAGCAGGATGGTTGCGATTT
>CATAQZ010000009.1 GCA_949487015.1 Flavobacteriales bacterium UBA4585 | reverse complement strand
AATTCTTCTGCTTTCTCCTCATCGGTGAGGTATTCAGCTTTAATGTACTCTTCTCCGAAGCCAAACACAGGATCGGCCAACTCAGGGCGGAACTTCCCTCTTAAATCCACCAACGGTACAAGATTCCCTTGCTCGTCTTTCACTAACAAAGGGGGTACACCTGCATCGGCAGCAACTTTAGCATCGTCTGCACCAAAGGTGGGCGCTGTGTGAACGATACCCGTACCGTCTTCTGTAGTAACAAAATCCCCGGGGATCACACGGAAAGCGTCTTCCGGGCGTTCATTAGGCAGGGCGTACGGCATGAGTTGCTCGTACTTTAGGCCGACTAAATCTGCACCTGTAACGGTTTTCTCGATCTGGTACGGAATCTTTTTTGCACCTGCTTCGTAGGTGGCTGTATCACCTTCCACGAATTTTTTACCAAAGAGTTTCCCCAGAAGTGGCGTGGCAGCAATGATACTTACCGGTTCGTGCGTGTATTGGTTAAACGTATGAACTAAACTGTATTCTATTTTAGGTCCTACAGTTAAGGCTGTATTCGAAGGCAAGGTCCACGGTGTAGTGGTCCAGGCGAGGAAGTGTACGGTCGCGGCGCCGAATAGCGCTTCGCTTTGCCCGTTATTTATCATTTTGAACTGGGCAACGACAGTGTTGTCTTTGACATCCTGGTAACATCCCGGCTGATTCAACTCGTGCGAGCTCAGTCCCGTGCCCGCTTTGGGTGAATAGGGCTGAATGGTATAGCCCTTGTAAATCAAGCCTTTTTTGTAGAGTTGAGCGAGCAGCCACCACACACTTTCCATGTACTTTGGCTCATAAGTAACATAGGGTTTGTCCATATCTACCCAATAGCCCATTTGGTCGGTCAAGTCTTTCCAAATACCGGTATAACGCATGACCGCGGTGCGGCACGCGTCGTTGTATTCTTCAACAGTGATGGATTTTCCGATATCCTCTTTCGTAATGCCCAATTCTTTTTCGACACCCAATTCTACTGGCAAACCGTGCGTATCCCATCCCGCTTTGCGGTCCACGAGGTAGCCTTTTTGTGTCTTGTACCGACAAAACACGTCTTTTAAGGAGCGTCCCATGACGTGGTGTATACCTGGAAGTCCGTTCGCGCTTGGAGGACCTTCAAAGAAAATCCAAGGCTCTGCGTCCTTACGTGCAGCGAGCGTTTGTTCAAATAGGTGCGATTGCTTCCATTTCGCTAAAACAGCTTTGTGGATGCCTGCAAGGTCGAGGTTGGCGTATTCTGGAAATGTACTCATGAGGTTATTCTACAGTAGCGATACACTTGAGTTCTATGGCAATGGGCGTGGGTAGGCTATTGATTTCCACCGTTGTGCGGCACGGTTGGTTCTCTTTAAAGTATTCAGCATAGATCCGATTGAAGGTGTGAAAATCACGCTTCATATCCACGAGAAAGACCTGAACGTCGACCAATTCTTCCCAAGAAGAACCGCTCGCCTCCAAAATGGCCTTGACGTTTGCAAAAACGCTGTGGACCTGTGCTTCAAAATCAAAAGCTTTAAAATTGCCGTTGTGATCCAATTCCAATCCTGGAACCCCGCTATCATTCGCATCGCTTCCCGCCGTTCTAGGACCTACTCCTGAGAGGAACAACAGGTTGCCAACTTTTCTGGCGTGTGGGTACAAACCCACTGGTTTTGGGGCGGTTGAGGTTGAAATCTTGCTAGAATCGGCCATATCACTTCTTTATTAAGTCTGCAAAAATAGGGAATGCACATGGGAAGCCCTTCATGAAATGGCAACAGGTTCAAAGAAAACTTAGTGTTATTTGTACACTTAGTGCAATTTGTTATATATTTGCGCCTGTATGTGAAGATTGGTGGTTCTTTCTTTTCATGCTTCTGTGATAGGTTCTAGGGGCTATTTGGCAGAGTTTTCGAGGTGTTACTGAGCCGATTTTTAACACCTGAAAATCCTTCCAAATTCCCCTTTTTTTATGCCTTAAACTTTCGTTTTTAGGGATTTTCACCCTGCCAATGTGTCCATTTTATTAGGAAAGTTTCGAATTGGCCCTTTTTTAGCAGTCATAAAAGTCTACCCTTCGGGTACAACCTATTATTTTTGTAGACTATTTATAAGAATCTGACAGCCTCATGCTGAAACTCATATCCAAACTCGTGGGATCCAAAAGTGACCGCGATCTTAAAAAATTACAGCCTTACGTAGAATCTGTAAATGCCTTCGAAGCCGCACTCAAGGCCATGAGCAACGACCAGTTGCGCGCACGCACGGTAGCGTTCAAAGCGAGCATCGCTGAAGCGACGGCGGAAACAAAAGCCTCAAAAGATGCACTTTATGCACAGATTGACGCTACACCGGATTACGACGCGCGCGAACCGTTGTATGAGCAAATAGAAACATTAGATGCACAGGAGCTTGAACTGATCGAAGGTGTATTAAGTTCTATACACCCCGAGGCATTTGGTGTGATGCGCGAAACGGCTCGACGTTTTAATGCGGGTGATGTTCGTGCCACTGCGACAGCATTGGACCGTGAATTGGCAAAAAAACACGCTCATATTACCCTAGACGGGGATGAAGTAATTTATTCAAATTCGTGGAAGGCTGCTGGTGGAGAAATTACCTGGAACATGGTACACTATGATGTGCAGTTGATTGGTGGAACGGTCTTGCATCAAGGAAAGATTGCGGAGATGGCTACTGGTGAAGGAAAAACTTTAGTAGCGACTTTACCGGTTTATTTGAATGCACTTCCGGCGCGTGGGGTACACGTAGTTACGGTAAACGACTACCTAGCGAAACGCGATAGCGAATGGATGGCGCCGGTATTTAATTTCCACGGGTTGACCATCGATTGTATTGACAAACACCCTTCGAATTCTGAAGAACGTCGTGCGGCGTATTACAGCGATATCACATACGGTACAAATAATGAGTTTGGTTTCGACTATTTGCGCGATAACATGGCGCGTCGTCAAGAAGATCGCGTTCAGACGCGCGGCCACCACTTTGCGATTGTAGATGAGGTGGATAGTGTCTTGATTGACGATGCACGAACACCGCTTATTATTTCCGGCCCAACGCCTAAGGGGGATCAGCACCAGTTTAATGAGTTGAAATCATATGTTGATGCACTGATGACCGCTCAAAAGGCATTGGTTCAGAAAGAATTGACCGAGGCAAAAAAATTGATCAGTGAAGGCGATACAGAAGAGGGTGGCGTGAAATTATTGCGGGCTTACCGCGGTCTCCCAAAATCGAAGCCGTTGATTAAATTCTTGTCCCAAGACGGTATGAAGTCGCTGCTCCAAAAGACGGAGGCGAATTACATGCAAGAGCAAGGCAAGAAAATGAAACTCATCGATGAGGAAATGTATTTCACCATTGAGGAGAAAAACAATCAAATTGATCTGAGTGGTAAAGGCGTCGATCTCATCTCGAAGAATACCGCAAAAGACTTTTTCGTGATGCCCGATATCACCGCGGAGCTCAGTGCATTAGAAGATGCAGGTTTTAGCGCAGAGGAAAAGGCGGCGAAAAAAGATGTGATCATGCGCGATTATGGAGTGAAATCTGAGCGTATTCATACGGTAAACCAGCTACTCAAAGCCTACGCTTTATTTGAAAAGGACACGGAGTACGTGATCATGGACAACAAGGTGAAAATTGTCGATGAACAGACGGGACGTATCATGGAAGGTCGTCGTTATTCTGACGGCCTCCATCAGGCTATTGAAGCAAAAGAAAATGTAAAAATCGAGGCCGCGACACAGACCTATGCGACCATAACATTACAAAACTACTTCCGAATGTACCATAAGCTTGCCGGGATGACGGGTACAGCAGAAACGGAAGCCGGTGAATTCTGGGAGATCTATGAACTAGAAGTAGTAGTGATTCCAACTAACCGCCCTATTGCACGTGATGACCGTGACGATATGGTTTTCAAAACCAATCGGGAGAAATACAACGCAGTAATTGAAGAGATTGCATCGCTGCGCGATGCCGGACGTCCTATATTGGTCGGTACTACATCCGTAGAAATCTCCGAACTCTTGAGTCGTGCACTGAAGATTCGTAAAGTACCGCATCAAGTCTTAAACGCTAAGATGCACCAGAAAGAAGCGGAGGTAGTAGCTGAAGCAGGGAAGCCTGGCATGGTAACCATTGCAACGAACATGGCGGGTCGTGGTACGGATATCAAACTAAGTGATGAAGCAAAGGCAGCAGGTGGTCTAGCGATTATTGGTACCGAACGTCACGACAGCCGCCGTGTAGACCGCCAGTTACGCGGACGTGCCGGACGTCAAGGTGATGTGGGTTCTTCTCAATTCTTCGTCTCGCTTGAAGACAAACTCATGCGCTTATTTAACTCTGAGCGCATTGCGGGTCTTATGGATCGTTTAGGCCTTGAGGAAGGAGAGGTGATCCAGCACAGTATGGTCAGTAAATCCATAGAACGTGCACAGAAGAAAGTCGAAGAGAACAACTTCGGAACACGTAAACGCTTACTAGAATATGATGATGTAATGAACAGTCAGCGTACTGTTATTTACAAACGTCGTGCGAATGCTTTGAGCGGTCAGCGTATCAAGGTGGATATCGCCAATATGATGTACGATACTTTGGCGGATCTAGTAGAAGGGTACCAGCCGGCAAAAGATTTTGAAGGATTTAAATTAGACTTCTTTAGAACTTTTGCTTTTGAACCTAATCTAGATACTGAGGCATTCAATACAGGCGCCATTGATGATTTAGCAAATGAATTGTTCAGTCAAGCAACTACCTTCTATCGCGAGAAAGGGAATCGAATAGCTACGGCTGCATTACCAGTATTTAAGCAGGTCGTAGAAGACCCTAAGAATAATTTTGACAAAATTCTCGTACCTATTACGGACGGGAACAAAGCTTTGCAGGTGACCTCGGTCCTTGAAGAGGTGATGAATTCTTCTGGTCAATCGCTCATATCGGACATTGAAAAAGGCATTTCTATTGCCATTATTGATGACCAATGGAAAGAGCATTTGCGTGCCATGGATGATTTACGTCAAAGTGTACAAGGCGCTGTGTACGAGCAGAAAGATCCGCTATTGATATACAAATTTGAATCTTTCGAATTGTTTAAGTCGCTTGTTTCTCGTGTGAATCAGGAAATCGTAAGCTTCTTATTCCGAGGCGATCTCCCGGCTAATGACCCTAGCAGTGTGCGTCAAGCTCCGGCTTCACAACCCAAACAACCAAAGCTTCAAGAGAGTCACCCTGGAGCCGATGGACCTTCAACGCCGTCAGGCAGAACGCCACAACAGCCGCGACCAAAGCCATCACCGGTAGTGAACACGGGTAAAACCTACGGACGAAACGATGCTGTAACCATTGTGAATATGCAATCGGGTGAAGAGCGCAATGTGAAATATAAAAAGGCCGAACCGCTGCTACAACAGGGCTGGGTTATAAAAGAGTAATTTGATGTTCTGGACGGTACTGACGCGTATTCTTCTTCGCAACAGGTTGGCATGGTTAGTTACCGTGGGTTTGGCTACTGCTTTTATGGCATACCAGGGTACTTCTGTCGCGATGACCTATGAATTCGCGAAATTGATGCCGGATACAGACTCAGTCTCCATAGAATATGACCAATTAGTAGAGGAATTCGGACAAGTGTCGAACACCGTCGTTATTGCTATGGAAGATGCGGATTTCTTTCAGCGCGAGCACCTCGAGCAATGGCTCGAATTAATGTCAGATTTAAAGGCAGTAGATGGCGTAGAGCATGTACAAAGTTTGACTGAAGCGTATGGATTATACGTTGACAGCGTCACCGAAAAATTGGCTCCAGATACGTTGTTTCAATTTTTACCTGAGAACGGCGAAGAAGAAATTGCGCTAGAAGCTCGTGTGAAAAGCTGGCCGTTCTATAAGGGTATTTTATATCAAGGTGATACGTACATGGCCGTTTTGCGCATTGATGAAAATCGATTGTACAATAAAGAAATTGTTCCTGTCATTGAAAATGCAAAAGCCATCATTCTAGCATGGGAGGCAAATTCAGGAAGGGACCTTCACATGTCTGGATTGCCATGGATTCGAATCGCAAATTCTAACGCTTTAGAAAAGGAAATCTACCGCACTGTGGGACTAACATTGCTGGTAACCGTTATCATTTTCTACCTTTTCTTAAAGAGCTTCCGGGCGACGGCTATTTCGATAATGATTGTGGCATTGGGCGCTATTTGGGCTTATGGAATTATGGGGCTTTTCGGTTATGGATTGACGCTACTCTCTTCTCTAATTGCACCGTTGATTATCGTTATCGGCGTTCCAAATTGTATTTACCTCATCAATAAATACCATCAGGAATACAAAAAGCATGGCCAACAAATCAAGGCCATTCAACGTGTTGTAAGCAAGGTGGGGTATATCGCATTAATTACAAATACGACGACGGCATTAGGTTTTGCCGCATTCATTCTTACAAGTAGTGAAAACTTAGTCCATTTTGGCGTAGTCAGTTCGCTTAGTATTCTCGCCGTTTTTATTTTATCGCTGGTTCTGGTTCCCATCATTTACAGTTATGTAAGTCCTCCGAAAGAGCGTCATCTTAACCATTTTGATGTTGCTTGGCTTATTTCGTTTTTGGACTTTCTTGACGATGCAGTTGAAAACAAGCGTAAATGGGTTTATGGGATAACCGGTGTTGCAGTAATTGCAGCTATTTATGGCGTTACGCTGATTCAAACTGCCGGCAACCTCACCGCAGATTTTAATAAAAACAAGCAAATCTACAAGGATGTCAAATATTTCGAGCACGCTGTAGGAGGAGTCGTGCCACTGGACATTATTATAGATACCAAGCGCGAGGGTGGGGTAGAACGACTCAGTACGCTCCGTCGTATTGAACAGTTGCAAGACAGTTTAAATGCCATGCCAGAGTTGAGTCGATCTGGTAGTATTGTTGACTTTGTGAAATTTGCAAAGCAGGGTGTCATGTTTGGTAATCCGGATCTGTACGAACTGCCATCACGCTCAGAGCAGCAGTGGTTGCTTACGTATTTGCCACGTGGCATGAAGGACGAATCGGGATTGGCAAATTCTATGGCGACCGCTGACGGCCGTAAAGCGCGCATCTCCGTGCAAATGGCTGACCTTACTACACCAGAAATGCGTGTCTTGACGGATAAAGTGAAGCGACTCGTAGCTCAAATATTTCCGGGCGATAATTATCAAGTCAGTATCACAGGAGCCTCGATTAAATTCATTCGTTCCACGAGCTATCTCATTAACAATTTAATACTCTCCTTATTGCTTGCAATCATTGCCATATCTATAATTATGGCATTGTTGTTCATGAGCGCACGCATGGTTCTGATTTCACTCATTCCCAACCTAATACCCATGCTCATCACAGCAGGGATTATGGGGTACGCTGGGATTCCATTGAAGCCTTCAACCATACTAGTATTCAGTATTGCCTTTGGTATTTCTGTGGACGACAGCTTGCATTTTCTTGCGAAATATAGACAGGAGTTGAAAGCAAACGGTTGGAATATCAAATGGGCGGTAAAGAGCTCCATTCTTGAGACGGGCCTCAGCATGTTCTATACCTCAGTGGTTTTGTTTTGTGGTTTCTCTGTCTTTATGACTTCAAGTTTTGCGGGCAACCAAAGTTTAGGGCTATTGACTGCCATTACCCTGTTTGTCGCCATGCTGAGTAACCTATTAGTCCTTCCTTCCTTCTTAATGTCCATGGAAAAATGGGTCACGAAGAAAGATTTAAGCGAAAACATTCTCGATATTTATGATTCTGAGGTAGGAACCGAAGACGAAGAATAAGCACTATGAAAGGAATACTACTCGCCGGAGGCTCCGGTACACGACTCCATCCACTGACCCTTGCGGTGAGCAAACAGTTGATGCCGGTCTACGACAAGCCTATGATTTATTACCCGCTCAGTACGTTGATGCAGGCGGGCATTCGCGAGATTCTGATCATTACTACGCCGCACGATGCGCCGTTGTTTAAGAAGCTTTTGGGTGACGGATCCAGTTTAGGCTGCGTGTTTGAATACACCGTTCAAGAGCGGCCCGAAGGTCTTGCCCAAGCATTCATCTTGGGTGAAAAGTTTATCGGAGACGATAGCGTTGCACTTATTCTAGGCGATAACATTTTTTACGGTTCTTCCATGGCGCAGGTCTTGCAACAAAGTAAAGATCCTTCCGGAGGTATGGTGTTCGCTTACCGCGTAAGCGATCCTGAGCGTTACGGTGTAGTGGAATTTGATGGGAATATGAAAGCCCTTTCCATTGAAGAAAAACCGGAGCAACCAAAAAGTGATTATGCAGTTCCTGGTTTGTATTTCTACGACAATAGAGTGGTAGAGATTGCTAAGAATTTGAAGCCAAGCCCACGCGGCGAATTGGAAATTACAGATGTGAACAAGCGTTACCTAGAATGGGGTGAACTGGAAGTGGGGGTGCTTGACCGCGGAACGGCGTGGTTAGATACCGGAACTTTTGCTAGTCTTCAACAGGCTGGACAGTTTGTGGAAGTGATCGAAGAGCGCCAGGGTTTGAAGGTAGGATGTATTGAAGAAATCGCCTACGAGCAAGGGTTTATTGATGCGGCGCAGCTTGAACAATTGGCACAACCGCTCGTTAAAAGTGGGTACGGAAAGTACTTACTGAAATTGCTCAAATAACATGAAACACCTTACCGCCTTACAAGACCTTTTTCAAGCCGAAGTAGACCAATTAAACTTAGGCACATCACCATCAAAGTTGTACGACCCCATGCATTACATCATGCAGCTGGGTGGTAAGCGTCTGCGACCCATTTTAAGTTTAATGGGTGCCGGTATCTACGGCGATCCATCGAAAGCCATGCCTCAAGCCATGGCGATAGAACTCTTCCATAATTTCTCGCTCATTCATGATGATATTATGGATGCGGCACCTTTGCGCCGAGGTAAAACTACAGTTCACAAAAAATGGGACGATAATGTAGGTATACTCTCTGGTGATGGCATGTTGGTCAAAGCCTATCAATACCTCGCGCAATGCGCACCAGCGGTATTGCCTGAGGTGCTCCAAACATTCTCACAGACCGCACTAGAGGTTTGTGAAGGACAACAAATGGATATGGACTTTGAATCTATGGATGAAGTGGCTGCGGCAACCTACATCCAGATGATCCAATTCAAAACTTCCGTCTTGCTCGGTTGTGCTATGAAGGTCGGTGCTCTAGTCGGTGGCGGATCAAAAAAAGATTCAGACGCCTTATACCAGTTTGCCCTCTTATTAGGGACTTCGTTTCAAATCAAAGACGACTACCTCGATGTCTATGGCGATCCTGAGAAGTTTGGGAAGCAGGTGGGCGGAGATATTCTTAGCAACAAGAAAACCTTACTATGGATTGAAGCGCAGCGTCGTGCAGCGGTTCAAAATATCGACTTCGGCGCGTATGCAGCGATGGAGCCTAGCGAAGAAAAGGTACACAGTTTTCAGGAATTGTATAAAATCTTGGGAGTGGATACCTATGCGAAAGAGCAAATTGATCACTACTACCAATTAAGTTTAGAGGCGTTGGATTCAGTAGAAGTTCCAGCCGAAAAATCGGCTCCTTTAAAGGAGTTTGCGGCGTGGCTTTATTCTCGTGAGTCTTAATTAACGAACACCTTTCCCAACCCACTATTTCGGGTTATTTTTGCCGTCTAATCTCACCCATCATGAATGTATTGGTATTAGGCTCAGGCGGCCGTGAACACGCATTATCCCATAAAATCGTTCAAAGCACGAAGTGCGAAAAACTGTTTATTGCCCCAGGCAATGGCGGTACGGCTGCACTAGGAGAGAATGTCTCGTTGGATATTGAAAGTGCCGCTGAGGTGGCCGCTTTTGTGAAGGCTCATGCTATAGATATAGTGGTCATCGGTCCAGAGGCTCCACTCGTTGCCGGTGTGCACGACGGTTTGAAATCGTTCCCAGAGCTTGAAAATCTTGTGGTTGTAGGACCGCGTCAGGCTGCTGCTGAGCTCGAGGGCTCAAAAGACTTCGCGAAAGAATTCATGATGCGTCATAACATCCCAACGGCAGCTTACCAAACATTCACGAAAGACACGCTCGCTGAAGGGCAGGCTTTTCTCGAGACTCTAGAGGCACCTTACGTATTGAAAGCGGACGGTCTTGCGGCAGGTAAGGGCGTGCTTATTATTGAAGATATTGACGAAGCGAAGGAAGAGTTAAAGAACATGCTCGTGGATGCCAAATTTGGCGATGCTTCTTCACGAGTGGTCATTGAAGAATTCCTGGCGGGTATAGAATTCAGCATTTTTGCCTTAACCGATGGAAAGGGCGGATATGCCTTATTGCCGGAAGCGAAAGATTACAAGCGCATCGGCGAGGGCGATACTGGATTAAACACCGGTGGAATGGGTGCAGTAAGTCCTGTGCCGTTTTTCGATGAAACGTTGCGCGAGCATACGGTTCGTGAAATCATCGAGCCGACTATTCAGGGTTTAGTGAAAGATAATTTACCGTACCAGGGTTTTGTATTCTTTGGTTTGATCAATACAACGAAAGGTCCTAAAGTGATTGAATACAATGTTCGCATGGGTGATCCGGAGACGGAAGTAGTTATTCCTAGATTAGAAACCGACATCATTGATCTCTTTGTTGCCATGCACAACGGAACGCTAGGTGAAATTAACGTAGCGGTAAATCCGCAGACTGCAGCTACGGTTATGGCGGTCAGTGGTGGATATCCGGGATCTTATGAAAAGGGTAAAGTCATTGCGGGTCTTCGCGAGTTCGAAGGCACTACTGTGTACCATGCAGGTACGAATCCTGGCGAGCAAATCACCACTTCAGGCGGTCGTGTCATGGCCTTTACCAGCTTTGGCGCTGATAAGGATGAGGCATTAGCGAAAAGTTATGCAGCCCTGAAAGAAGTGTCGTACGAAGGCATGAATTACCGAAAAGACATAGGTTTCGACCTCTAATTAAGAACTTCATCTGCATACGCGCCGCAGGCCGCGAAAGCAGTGTATATAAAAAAAGCCCCGGCGTTGGCCGGGGCTTTTTTTAATTCGTTTCTTAGTGATTAAGCTTCGCCGTTGGCTTTATGCTTTCTCATTTGGATGATCCAGTATACTAACCCACCCGCAATGATCAACATAAACAGACGGTTTACATAATCACCTGCCAGAGGCAAGATTTTAAAAGTTGCTTGGAACAAATCACCTAAGCCTTCAAAGAAATTTCTTAACATAGCGCGAGCGTTTAATGGCGCTAAAATAAAACAAAAAGCTGATGCTTCTTAGCTATTTCCGAAAGATTGATGCCTATTCTGGCATTCGAATATTTGCCTTGGCTTTTATGGCTTTGGCATTGACGGGAATAGACGCTGATTTTGAGTGGGATCGACTACTTTTAGCGACTGCTTTGGGCGCAGCTTGGTTGTTTTTATCGTGGACAGTGATGCGAGATCATTGGGTCGTACGCGGTACACTTTTTAGATATTTGATTTTCGTAATGCTCGCAGTGTATTGGAGCGGTGAATACTATTTGACAGATTTCTTGTTCATTGGTTTAGTTTTCGAATTGAACTGGCACCTTATCGAACTCCATAGACGCAAATCTAACACGATATATGTGCTTCACAGCGGAACACTGACGGCTATTGCTGGACTCTGGTCACCGGATGAGGTGGTTGGTATTATCGCGCCTGCGGTCGTTTTAACTTGGCTGGTTTCGGGCGCTCTAAAGATCCGGACGTTAATACAGTGGAGCTTAGCTTTCGTTATACCTACTGCGGTTCTTTATGGGCTGGGTAAAGTCGAATTGGGTCTAATTCGATATGCAGGTTCTAGCGCCCCCGTATCGTGGTGGATACTCCCTCTAGTATTGGCGGTATTCGCATTATTTGAATGGTTTCAATCCTACAGAAAGGCGAATCAAATGAACAAATCTAGAGCGGTGGTAGCTGGATTTTGGCTCGTGATAGGGGCAATCGCAGCTTTGCTCGGTGCTGTTTCGGGAGGAGTTTTGTTCTTCTTAGGTTTAAGTTTCCATTTGACTAATGGACTACGTTATTTAAAGAATGAGCGTTTGGCCAATCTATTAGTGGTGGGGCTTACTATCTTTATACTCAGTTCATATTTTAATTTGATACCGTGGTAATGGCTAAGGATACCTCCATTTTAGTGGTCCGATTATCCGCCATTGGCGATCTTGTTCTTGTGGCTCCTATAACTGCCCAACTGGCAAGAGAAGGTTATAGTGTCACCGTTTTATGTAAAGATGCCTATCGTTCGGTCGCGAGCTGTCTTCCCGGTGTGAAAGCTGTGCTCTCATGGGAAAAAGACCGTTCCTCGATCAAAGCGGAGGTCTTCACATTTGAAGAGGTTCTGGATCTTCAAGGCACGTCAAAATCAAAGCGCTGGTGTGGCCAGCTGAATCGTCCTATACATACCTATCATAAACCGTATCTAAGACGTGCACTCCTGCTTATGACAAAGCAAAAGTCATTCGCGCTTACTCCTGTTGTACAGAGGTATGCTATGGCTGCGGCACCACTCTTTACCGAGGGATTTAGTCCTATGGCGGCTGAATACCGTTTGTGTTTACCAGAAGTTAAGCTAGAATTGCCCCAGCAGCCCTATATCGCGCTGGTATTAGGAGGTTCGTACGCAGGGAAGCGCCTAAATTTTCAAGCGTGGCGTGAAATAATGGACGGCTTAACTAGTCTTAAGATGCCATTGGCATTGATTGGTGGTCCAGAAGAGGCAGGGATGGGCGAAAGTCTCGAGCAGCCTTTAGGAAGTGGTACTAAGAATTATTGTGGAACTACGACGGTCATTGAAGGGTTTAAAGTAATTGAAAAAGCAGCTCTCGTGATAAGTGGCGATACTGGATTTATGCATGCGGCAGCCAATTTCAACCGACCACTCATTAGTTTATGGGGTGCTACACATCCTTCATTAGGTTTTGCACCATGGCCAGTGTATGAAAAGCAACGCGTTGTGTTGACGGCCAGCGCTCTGAGCCCCATAAGTAAACACGGAAAAGTACCTTGGTGGTTGCCCAATCCAATGCGAAAATTACCTTTAGATGAGGTTATTTCGGCTGCTGCGTCGATTCTTCAGGATAAAACAACGCCTTAAGTTCAGTGGCGTCGTTCGGCTCCATTTTTCCTGCAATAATTAAAGCCAATTGACGTCTGCGTAAAGCAGCTGCGTAACGTTCCTTTTCCAACGCTGTCTCAGGATGGATGGCTGGTACATTAATCGGACTACCTATCTGGTCTACAGCTACAAAAGTGAAAATCCCTTCGTTCGCTTTAATTCGGCTGCCGTTTGGGTGTTGTTCCTCTAGATAAACATCTGCGATGATCTCCATAGAAGAAGAAAAGGCCCTCGAAACCTTCGCTTCAATAGTAACGATGGCCCCGTGGGGTATAGGGTTTTTGAAGGCAACATTATTTATTGTAGAAGTCACAACCTGGCGCTTACAATGGCGGTGTGCGGCAATTGCACAGCAGCGGTCCATCCAGCTTAATAATTGGCCCCCGAAAAGATTGTTCAGCGTGTTTGTATCATTAGGTAATACAATCTGGGTCATGACCGCAAGGCTGTCCTTGGGCGTTCTTAATTCTTCCATAATGTGTGTTGTTGCTAGCGCAAAGGTAGCGCCCTAAGATTAGTAGGCGTAAATCCAGGCGTAGGAATTCACTTCCGCTTTGATTCCAGCTAGAGCCGATTTAGCTTGCTCACGTGATTCGAAACCGCCTAATCCAACTTTCTTCAAAGAGCCAGGAAGTACCTTCACCACATGACCCTGTCCTTGAAGCTCTTCCGCTAAATTCAGTGCGTTATTTTCCATTTTGAAGGAACCAACGACAATATAGTAGCGTTTGCTTTCAGTCTTTACTGGGCTTAGCGATGGCGTATGTTCTTCACGGGGTGTCGCCTCAATATCTACTGCAGTTTCAGCAGGCAGAAGACTCTCAGTTTCGACCGCTTCAAAGCCATCAAGCGCTTCTTGCGCTGCGGGCGTCGGAGTAAACCATCCAGCCATTGCTTGCGGCGTGAGATCACTCTGATACACACCTAAGCTGATTAACGCAGTAATGGCTGCTGCAACTGCGGCTTTACGCCAAGAAGCGAGACCGTTTTCTCTTTGTTCAGTCACCATCTTCAGGCTCGCTACTACTTTACTTTCTAAAGCACTAGGTTCACTAATTCGGTGCATCATCACGGCGGTGAAACCGAAACTGTTTGGGTCGAATTGATTTTCACGCTCAGGCTGGAACATCCCATTCTTACGAAATGATCCCAAACCGCTTAGCATCAAGACACTTCCAGAATCTAAGGTCGTTTGCCACTGATTTACTTTTCTGCGAATCCAACTTTCAGCTACCTCCATGGATCCTCCCAGGGTACGCATAACATTTGGAAGTAGGGTGTTTTCGCTCGATGATCGGGCAGGATTGAATGCTACATACTTTCCACGGGGAAAAGCCGTATTCGTGACAGCATCCCAACGGGCCTCCTTTTCCACCAAATAAAACGCACCCCAGCCTGGGATTTGAACGCGGTTTTTGGCGTTTAGAGTTTGTATGATTAAGTCTTCAATCTGCATCAATACAAATATGCAAAAGTTGTGGATAACTCTATTTTATTACCTCGCATAACGGCAGTAGTTTTTATACACAAACTGTTAATAACTGAGCATGAATACCTTGCTATCACTACATTTCTTTAAGAAATGGCCCAATCGTCTCAAAAAGGAGGTGGTATTTGAACATAAAGCATCAGAGAATGACCTTCAAGTCTTCCTAAAACGTCAGATTTCTCACAACGATTCGTGGAAACGCGATTGGGATAACGCTCAAGAAAAAGCGAATGTCGAGATCGGACATGCCAAGCGCGAAGGTTATTCCATCCTCCCCATTTCTTCTTCACAGTATCCGGATGGCCTTAAGGTTGTATCTGATCCTCCTATGGTTTTATTTGGGCGTGGTTCTTGGCCAGGAGTGAAATCACCGCTCGCTGTTGTGGGAACCCGTAAGCCCACGGGATATGGGAAGGACTTTTGCCGCCGATTGGCGGTAGAATTGAGTGCGTACCCTATTAATTTCGTCAGTGGACTCGCGCTCGGTATAGATGCAGCCATTCATAGAGAGGCATTGGATATGGGTGCAACTACCACAGCATTTTTAGCAGGCGGCTTGCATGCCATAGGCCCTAAACAACATACTTTATTGGCCCAAGAGTTAGTGGACGAAGGTGGCGGCTATTGGACCGAACAGCCTTTTAGTCAAATTCCATTGAAGCAGTTCTTTCCCGTTCGAAACCGATTAATTGCTGGAGCCTCCATGGCCACCTTTGTCATTGAAGCTGCACGTAAGAGTGGAGCTCTTATTACGGCAGAACAAGCCTTTAGCTATGGACGTGATGTCTTTGCATTACCCGGCGCCTTGTTTCAGCCGATGAGTGCAGGGCCAAATGCGCTTATCGAACAGTGTTGCGCTCAATCTGTAACGAGCGTTGCGGACTTCCCATCCCGATTCAATACTAGTTGGGCTAAAAATGACGTTCCTGCGCCGGTCATCGAAGATATTGCGCAGCGAATGCTTCGTCAGTTTACTCCCGGTAGAAAACTCTCTTCATTGCAGTTGCGCATGGCGTTGAATTGTAGTAACTCTATTATTTTCAGTGAGTTAGGCTGGATGATTGGACAAGGGGTGCTGGAGAAAATTGGTCCAGATAAGTATGCTCGTAAAACTGTGTAACACATGTACACCAACGCGCAGTTTTGTAATACATTTGTCTCTACAACCTATCAATATAAACAGACATATGTCGAGCCAGTACCAAGCTCTAATCGACGCTTTCATTGCAAAGGTCGAGGCAGCAAATCCAAATGAGCCTGAATTTATGCAGGCCGTTCAGGAAGTAGCAGAATCTGTTATTCCTTTCATTGAAGAAAATCCTAAGTACAAGGGCAAAAGTTTGCTCGAACGTATCGTGGAACCGGAACGTACGATCATGTTCCGTGTACCATGGACCGACGATCAAGGCAATGTCCATGTGAATAAAGGCTACCGCGTTGAATTCAATAGTGCGATTGGTCCCTACAAGGGCGGGTTGCGTTTTCACCCAACGGTGAATCTTAGCGTCTTAAAGTTTTTGGGATTCGAGCAAGTATTTAAGAATTCACTGACGACACTCCCTTTAGGCGGTGGAAAAGGCGGATCCAACTTTGATCCCAAAGGAAAGTCCGATGCTGAAGTGATGCGTTTTTGTCAAAGTTTTATGACAGAATTATCACGTCACATTGGAGCCAATACGGATGTTCCTGCAGGTGATATCGGTGTCGGTGGACGTGAAATTGGCTACATGTTTGGTCAGTATAAGCGCTTACGCAACGAATTCACGGGGGTACTAACCGGTAAAGGTCTCGGTTGGGGTGGATCGTTGATTCGTCCCGAAGCTACAGGTTACGGAACGGTATATTTTACGCAAGAAATGCTGGCAACAAAGGGTGAAACTTTTAGTGGTAAGCACGTCGTGATATCTGGTTCGGGTAACGTAGCGCAGTATGCTGCGGAAAAATGTATGGAGCTCGGTGCTAATGTCATTACCATGAGTGACTCTTCGGGATACATTCATGCAAAGGACGGTTTGACTGGGGACCAATTGGCTTTTGTCATGGAACTCAAAAACGTTCGTCGTGGACGTATCAGCGAAGCGGCGACGGCTTTTGACAACATTACTTTTCACGAAGGTACGCCTTGGAATGTTGCATGTAATGTAGCCTTGCCTTGTGCTACTCAGAATGAATTGAAAGGCGACGACGCACAACAACTCATCAACAACGGTTTAGTTGCTTTGGGTGAAGGCGCAAATATGCCTTGTACACCAGAAGCTGTTGAGTTATTCCATAATCACGGTGTAATGTTCTCGCCAGGTAAGGCTTCAAACGCCGGTGGTGTTGCAACATCTGGTTTAGAGATGAGCCAGAACAGTTTGCGCATGAACTGGACCCGTGAAGAAGTGGACGGTCATTTGCATAGAATTATGACAGATATCCATACTTCTTGTGTAAAATATGGAACTAAGAAAGACGGAACTGTAGATTACGTATTAGGCGCAAACATCGCCGGATTCGTTAAAGTTGCGGATGCTATGCTCGATCAGGGTGTTGTGTAAGTCAAAGCAATAAACGTGTAAAGAAAAAAAGGGCGCCCATCGGGCGCCCTTTTTTATGCCGCGCCGCCGCGCGTGATCGATTGCCACCATTCAAGCACGGCCGCAACGCAGCCGTCTCTATCCGACATATGGCCCATGTGACCGTACGGCGATTCGTACCGAAAAGTGACCCCAGGGGCCTTCCACCAATGTTGAACTTGGTCAAAGGGGATGACGGTGTCCTGCCTGCCTGCAAAAACGGCTATTCCCCGTTCTTTCAAATGTACCGGCGGTTGGTACAATATACGACTACGGTCTTCGCGCTGTTTCATACCATAAATGGCCGCAATAATCCCTTGCGTTTCCATTTCTAGTGTCCGTGCAATCAACGCATCAATGTCCGATTTAATGATTTCACGTGTTTTTGCGTCAAAAAGCTGTGGGATGGACGCGCGGATGAAGGTGTTTTTATTTTGTTTCACTAATTCCACGGCACGTACTCGCATGAGTTTCCGTTCTTCTGAATCCGGTTCCGGAGTTGAGAAAAACAGCCCTAATCCAACCAATTGTTCTGGATAATGCACGGCGAACTCGAGTCCGACATAGCCGCCCATGCTGTGGCCTAAAAGCAGGAACGGTGCTAGATTAAGGTGCATTGCAATAGCATGAACTGCATCTGCCATGAACGCCATGGAGTGTTCGTATCCGAAGGAGGATGTTGCTCCGTGTCCGGGTAGGTCAATGGACAGTACACTCCCATAAGCAGTCCACTGCGGTAACAATTCTTTCCACATGTGCAGGTCCTCGAGAAAACCGTGGACCAGTACGAGCGGGGGAGCTGTGGATTCGCTAGAATGAAATTCGTAGTGGAGCGAAGCGCCGTGGTATTCTAAAAACGGCATCAGCCTGCCATAAATGCCTCGATTTCTTCCACGGTTTTCGGGATTTCACGAGTCAAATTTTCATGTCCGTCTTTGGTAATGACGATGTCGTCCTCAATACGAATACCTAAGTCTTCTTCGGGGATGTAAATGCCCGGCTCTACCGTGAATACCATGCCTTCTTCCACGGGGATGGTCCACAACCCATAGTCGTGAACGTCCAATCCTAAGTAATGACTGGTTCCATGCATAAAGTACTTCTTATATGCCGGCCATGCGGGATCTTCATTGGCAACATCTTCTGCTGAAATCAATCCCAAATCCAGAAGTTCTTTCGTCATTAATGCGCCAACTTCTTTATGGAAAACGTCAAGCATGGTGCCGGGGCGAAGTAAGGCTATTGCACCTTCGTGAACCCTAAGCACTGCATTATATACTTCTTTCTGGCGTGCTGTGAATTTTCCATTAACAGGGAAACAGCGCGTGACATCGCAGGTGTAGTTGCCGTATTCAGCACCCACGTCGAACAAAACTAGATCACCGTCATTGCATTGCGCATTGTTTTCGATGTAATGCAAGACATTGGCGTTATT
>CATAQZ010000008.1 GCA_949487015.1 Flavobacteriales bacterium UBA4585 | reverse complement strand
ACACTGGCAAACGTCTTCGTCAAACTCTCAAAAGTGGATTTGAAATTTTGAGAGGTACGCTCATCTAAAAATCCTGAAGCCAGTCCAATCACCGTATCAAGAGTCCCTAATAATTCTTCCGTTCTCGCTTTAATCGGGGCGAGTTGCATATTTACTTCCTCAGTAAGATCGCGTTCTGTGGCGCTCACGAGCGTATCACCGCTCAAAGCAAGTGGGGCGCCTTTATTCACAGTTAAGGAGATGCTTTTCTCACCCATGATACTCGCAGAGTAAATCTTTGCGACGGTTCCTTGAGTGATGGGGAAGTCGTTCCCTACATTAAGCGTGACCAACAATCTACCCGAAGCATCAGGGAGAAAGGAAATGGCACTGACTTGACCGACCTGGTAGCCGTTGATGGTAATAGGGCGAGTGGCAAGCAGCCCTTCTGTATTATCGTAAACGACATAGTATTTATTCTCCGTGCTAAAAACATCCTTGCCCTTGAGGTAATTTACCCCCCAGTACAATAGGAATATTCCAAGAACTATGGCCAAGCCAATTTTAAATTCTGTTTTCAAAGTCGTTTCGTTTATATGCTAAAATACATTAAGGTGCGCGCTTTTTAGCCTCATTCAAGTCAATTTTCTTGTCCTCCTCAAATGCAATGAGGTAGGCGTCTGGATAGTGCTCAAGTACATTTTCTTTTAACGCTTCGGCTTCTGTAAATGTTGCCAATTTACCGCAATAGTATTTGAACAAACCGTACTGATCTTTTTTCCATACGTCGTCCAATCCTTTAAAGTTTTCCGGAAGACAAGGCAGATCATTACGCGAGACTGCAATTTGCACCGCAAAATACAGATGCATACCCGCATCGATTTCCACCTGAATCTCTGGAGTTTCCGCTTCATGTTCTGAATTTGCAGAAGAAGATGCTACTTCAGTACTAATGGGCTGGGTGATTATTGGGGCTTCAATAGTTGGAGTGAGGCTCGAGCCTTCTGTTTGAATACCTGCATCGCGCTGTTCTCGTTTGAATTTATATTCTTTTACAGCTCTATAAATGGCACTCGCAAGCAATTCTTTTCCGCGGCTACTCTGTAAGAAGTCTTCCTCGCCAGGATTGGTTAAAAAGCCCAATTCAACAAGAACTGCAGGCATGGTGGAGCCGCGCAATACAGCCAATGGTTGTTGCTTCACTCCACGATTTCGACGTTTTACTCGACCTTCGAACTGACGTTGTATTTCGTCCGCAATACTGATGCTTTGTTCTAGAAAAGCATCTTGATAGGAGCGAAGAGCGATAATCGCCGCTGGGTTATTTGCATCTAGTTCCTCGTAATTGCTTTCCCAATTTTCTTCTAACAACCGCGCTGCATTCTCCAGTTGCGCGGTTTTGTTGAGTCGTTGGTCCCTTTCTCCCATTCCGAGGACGAAACTTTCAGTACCGTATGCACTCTTATTGTCATTTGCATTGCAGTGAATGGAAATAAAAACGTCTGCGTTCGCTCGATTTGCGATTACCGTGCGCTGATACAGCTCAATAAATCGGTCATCATCACGGGTAAGAATGACTTTCGTATCGGGTAAATTCTCTTCGATATACTTCTTAACCAATGCACTTACGTCGAAGCTTACGTCTTTCTCGCGTTTGCGGTAACGACCGGTCCCTAGATTACCTGGATCCTTACCGCCGTGCCCTGGATCGATCACGATAATGTTCACTCCGGCATTTGCTGCGCGAAAAGGTCGCGGATTGAATGCTGCTAATACCGTGAAAAGCACCGCCAAACCGGCAATTTTAATTCCTTTAAAACTTGAGCCAACCATACCAAGGCGCATAAACATTCGTTTTACCTTTGAATCTCATGCAAATTACGTACCCCGGTGTATCAGCGACTTACTGGCTTTCTTTTTTTGCTCACATTTTGTTCACCGTTTTCAACGGTCGCACAGGATGGACCCATTAGCTACACAGCGAAGGATTCAATCACTTCCGACGTGGATGCAGGGACAGTTGAGTTGTTTAATGAAGTGCACCTGACTTTCGGTGAAACAAAGTTGGATGCGGGGTATGCAAAGATTTTCTGGGAGGAGGGCATCGTGGTTGCTCGAGGTATAGAAAACAAATCAGGAGATATAGAGCAGAGGCCTGTATTTGAGGATGGTGGAAAGACATTTTATCTGAGTGAAATAAAGTACAATTGGACCACAGAGAAGGCGAAAATTAAGAGCGTGCTGACGCAAGAAGGCGAGAACTACCTCAACGGGAATGCAGTGAAAAAAGTGGATTCGAACACTTTGTATATGGCAGGTACGGGGTTCACTACCTGCTCACATGAAGAGCCGCATTTCCAGATTAAAACGAACAAGAGTAAAATAGAATTGGGCGAACGTATCATCACGGGGCCTGCACATTTTGAGTTTTTCGGTATACCTACACCACTCGTGATTCCATACGGGTACTTTCCAACGAATTTAGAAAAACCAAGTATTTCGGGCTTGTTGATGCCAAGTTTTCAAAATTCTCCATCGCAGGGAGTCGGGATTGTTAACGGTGGCTGGTATTTCCCGATCAATGATTTTATAGATCTTGAATTGCGAGGCGATCTGTACCTCCGAGGTTCGTGGGCATTGCAAGCCACTACGAATTATAGAAAACGCTACCGCTACAATGGAAACTTTTCATACCAGTACCGCAATCAGCGCAGGGGTTTACCCATTTTTGAGCCCTTTGGTGGTTATGACATCACAAAGAATTTTAGTATTCGATGGACGCACCGTCAGGATGCAAAAGCGCATCCCACCCGTAAATTCAATGCCAACGTCAACTTACAAAACCCGAATTTCTTTAAGAATAGTGCGAATCCACAGGACCTACTCAATGGAACGATGAGTACTACAAATAATACCATGAATTCGAGCATTACCTACAACCAGCGTTTTGGTCGTGCGAATTTAACTGTAAGCGGAAACCATACTCAGAACAACGGTACACAGCGTTTTACAACGAACTTGCCTAAGGCGTCTTTTAATATTCCTCGATTCTTTCCGCTTAAAACCAACGATGGTAAAAGCCAATGGTACGACAAGCTCGGTATGAATTACAGCTCGGTTGCCGAAGGGAGGCTGAAAGGGAATTTAGGAACCATTAGTGAAAAATTGGATTCTTTAGCCGGTTATAACCTAAACGATGTTCTTCGTGAATATGGCCAATACGGGGTGAAGCATACGAGCTCGTTATCCACAAATGCGAAGCTCTTTAAACACATTACTTTCAGTCCATCAGCGAATTACACGGAACGTTGGTACTTTCAGCAATACGATTATGCGTTTGATCCGGGACAGAATAAAGGTGTACTTACAGATACGATTAGTGGATTTACTGCCGTACGGGACTTTGGTATGAATGCATCTTTGAATACCAAAATTTATGGAACCTTCCTGTTTTCAAAGGGTCCTATAAAAGCGGTACGTCATATGATTACGCCTCGTGCTACCTTCAATTTTAGACCTGATTTTGGTACAGAGCAATGGAATTACTACCAGAACTTCACGGATACCTTAGGAAACAGCCTGTATTACAATAGGTATAATGGATTTTTATACGGTTCACCCGGAAGAGGAAGCAATGGTGCCATCACTTTTGCTATTGATAATAATTTAGAGGCCAAGATTATCGACCGAAGCGATACAACAGGGGCCACAAAAAAGGTCAAGTTGCTTGAGCGATTTAATATCAATACGAATTATAATCTCGCTGCTCAGGATGGCTTTAACTGGAATATTTTTCGAGTAACTGCTGCGAGTTCGTTATTTAACCAAAAACTAAGGCTCACATACCAGGGCCAGTTTGATCCATACGGTTATGATGCGCAAGGCGAACGTATTTCAACCTTAGCATTTCGTTTAAATCAGGCGCCGCTCATTCACCGGTCGTCTCAATTCTCTGCCAGTACACAACTTAAGAGTAATAAAGGGAATAGTCGCGAGGCGGTTGTGTTGGAGCGAAGAGGTGGGTCGTTTACTACCGGCGATATTGATTATTACCAGTATCCGGATCTCGTTCCACTACGTTCAGATTGGAACCTGCGTCTTAATTACGATCTACGTCTACTTACTAAAGTTACTGAAGGCGAAATTGGAGCAAGCGGTCCCGTTTTTCAAAGCGAATTCGCTGCGCACAGTATTAGCGTTTCTGGTTCGTACCGCCCAACGGATTACTGGTCATTAAATTACCGCACGGGTATAGATATCGCAGACCGTACTGCAGGTTTCACCTCTATAAATGCGACGCGCGATTTACATTGTTGGGAAATGAAAATTACATGGGTACCTTTCGGTTCTACGCGCTCTTATATGATTGGAATAAATCTTAAAAATCAACAATTCCGACAGGTGAAAACCCAACGCAGGCGTACCGCTATTGATTTTTAATGAATCAAAGCCAACCAGTTTTCAATCATCCGCAATCCTTGCGGGGTTAAAACACTTTCCGGATGAAATTGGACGCCATAGGCTTTATCTGATTCCGATTCAATCACCATAGGCGCTCCCTCTTCTAAAGCCACAGCAGATAATTTCCATACTTCAAGCTGGTCTTGTTGAGCTGCCCAACTGTGGTAGAGTCCTACCTGGTGTTCTGTTACGCCATTTAAAAGGACACTATCACTGAGCACTTTTAATGTTGTTGAACGGCCGTGCATGATGCCTTTTCTATTGTATAATCTACCGCCAGTGTGAAGTACAAGCGCCTGCATGCCTAAGCAAACGCCCAGTATAGGCAGTCGCCCAAAGCATTGAGCAACGAGTGACATGAGTTGTCCACTTTCCTTCGGTAGTCCGGGTCCAGGACTCAGAACAACACCGTCGTATGCGTCAAAATTCAGGGCTTTTAACTCTTCTGCGTCATTTCGGAAAACCACAACCTCTGCACCCGATTTTTCCAAATAATGGACCAGGTTATAGGTAAAGCTGTCGTAATTGTCAATGAGAAGCACCTTCATGTGGGCAAATATGAGTTAAATTCGGTTGAGGTAAATTAAATCAACCGACAAAACGATGAAAAAAGCAATTGAAGGAAAAGGGTTGGCGCCGGCCATAGGTCCGTACAGCGCAGGAGTAAGCTGGGGGGATGTCATATTCACCTCCGGGCAAATAGCGATGGATCCGCACACCGGTGAAATGGCTTTAGGCAATTCGATCTCAGAGGAGGCACACCGGGTCATGAAAAATCTCCAGGCTGTTTTATTAGCAGGGGGTGCGGATTTTAATTCTGTAGTTAAGACCAGTATTTTCCTGAGTTCCATGGATCATTTCGAAGAAGTCAATGGCGTTTATGGAGGTTATTTTCAACCTCCATTTCCCGCAAGAGAAACGATAGCGGTGAAAACTTTGCCGAAAAATGTGAATGTTGAGATATCCTGTATTGCCATGCGGAAGAGTTAAGGTTTTGGCCTTAAATTGCACGCTCATTTAAAAGAGAAATAAATGGATTTTGACGTAATCGTTGTGGGGTCAGGCCCCGGTGGCTATGTAACTGCCATTCGCGCATCTCAATTGGGATTCAAAACGGCAGTAGTAGAAAAGGAGAACCTAGGTGGCGTTTGTCTAAACTGGGGATGTATTCCTACAAAAGCACTTCTGAAGAGTGCTCAAGTTTTTGAATATGTCAAGCATGCAGAAGACTTTGGAATCAAAATCAAAGAATATGATAAAGACTTTAATGCGGTTGTGAACCGTTCGCGCGAGGTTGCGAACGGCATGAGCGGCGGTGTTCAGTTTTTGATGAAGAAAAATAAAATCACCGTATTGAACGGGTTTGGTAAAGTACAGCCCGGTAAAAAAGTGGCAGTAACGGACGAAGCGGGTAAAGAAACAGTCTATTCCGGTCAGAATATCATTATTGCTACAGGTGCACGTTCAAGAGAACTTCCAAACCTGCCTCAAGACGGTAAGAAAATCATCGGTTACCGTAAAGCGATGACTTTAGAGAAGCAACCCAAGAAAATGGTGGTTGTAGGTTCAGGAGCGATCGGTATTGAATTTGCCTACTTCTACAATAGTATGGGTACGGATGTGACTATAGTTGAATACATGCCGAACATCGTGCCTGTTGAAGACGAAGATGTGAGCAAGCAGTTGGAGCGTACGTTTAAAAAGTCTGGTGTAAAAATCATGACAAATGCAGAAGTTACTGGAGTTGATACTTCGGGTAAAGGTTGTATCGTAAATGTGAAGACAAAAAAAGGAGAAGAGCAACTTGAAGCGGATGTAGTATTGTCTGCAGTAGGTATTGCTCCTAATATCGAAGGTATTGGTTTAGAAGAGGTAGGTATTGCTTCTGATCGTGGTCGCATTTTAGTGAATGATTTTTACCAAACCAACGTTCCGGGTTACTTTGCCATAGGTGATATTGTAAAGGGCCCAGCCCTAGCACACGTTGCATCTGCCGAAGGTATTCTCTGTGTTGAGAAATTAGCGGGATTACACGTTGAGGCCCTAGACTACGGAAATATTCCAGGATGTACCTATTGTTTTCCTGAAGTTGCTTCAGTCGGTATGACTGAGAAAGCAGCAAAAGAAGCAGGTTATGAAATGAAAGTGGGTAAATTCCCATT
>CATAQZ010000007.1 GCA_949487015.1 Flavobacteriales bacterium UBA4585 | reverse complement strand
GAAACAAAAACTGTACCCGAAAATACATGTCCGAAAATAAATCACTTTTCGTTTGGAACAACCGGAGTTATTCTGCTACTGAGCTTGTTGATTTACAGGAGGTTCCGGAGTACATCGTTTCGGTCCAAAGTGCTTTAAGATTTTGCTTAAGTCAGGATTCGGAATGGACGTTACGAACAAGCGGCTCAACGGGTACTCCAAAGACGTTGGCTTTATCGCGTGAGATGATTTATGGATCTGCCCGTGCTACATTGGATGCCTTTGAATTGCTTCCCGGCTCAACAGCGGCATTAGTGCTGCCTGCGAAGTACATTGGTGGCTTCATGATGGTCGTTCGCGCTTACTTAGGCCAGCTTACTTTGCATTTGTGTGAACCTCGAGCATTACTTAATGTCCCAGAAGGTCTGGACTTTGTTCCCATGACTCCCGCTCAATTTATTGCGCTGCAAGAGGCTGGAAAGCAACTTAAGGTAAGAACCGTGTTGCTAGGGGGAAGTGCACTTCCTGCGCGATACGATACCTCGAGTTATCCTGGTGTTTGTATAGGATATGGAATGACAGAAACGGCTTCTCATGTAGCCCTTCGCCCATTGGGAAGTTCGGTATATACAGCGGTTGGGGCAACGGAGTTTTCTGTAAATACTGACTCATGCCTGTGTATTTCTGCACCGCATCTAGGAATAGTGCAGCTGCAAACTCAAGATCGCGTGCGATTGCTCGATAAGAAACGATTCCATTATGAAGGTCGATTGGATCATGTAATCAACTCCGGAGGAATCAAACTTCACCCGGAAAAATTCGAGTCTATTTGTGATGCACACGGTATTCAAGCGGTCATGAGTGCAAGGGAACACGAACGGTATGGTCAAGTGCCGGTCATGGTACTGCGTGCGATGGACGATGTTAAAACTCTCAAAAAGGCATTGCGTTATTGGGAGGGAACGGCAATGCCCAAAGAAGTGTGTATTGTACCAGAATGGCCGCTGTTGGAGAACGGGAAATTGGACCGATTAAAGCTGCAGTCTTTTATTAAATCACATCCGGATCGCCTTTTCCCGCTCTAAGCAGTACTGGTATTGCTCCACTAAGGTCAATAACCGTTGAGGGAACATTATCACCCCAACCGCCGTCTATCATAAAATCCGCAAGATGCGCATAGGTCGCGGCGATTTCATCGGGATCTGTAGGATATTGAATAATTTCATCGTCGTGGTGCAATGAGGCGGATGCTAAGGGGCGACCCAAAGTTTCGCACAAGGCCCTAACAATAGGATGGTCCGGAATCCGAATACCGATGGTCTTACGCTTTTGTCCCAGCTTTCGTGCTAATGCGATATTTGCTTCGAGCACCATGGTGTACGGTCCTGGTAAACAACGTTTAAGTAATTTAAAGGTGCCGCCGTCTACGCTTTGTGTATATTCGGAAACTTGGCTTAGATTGGTGAAGAGAAATGAAAATTCTGCAGTCTTAACCGACTCTTTTTTGATTTTCGCCAATTTTTCAAGTGCCAGTGGATGTTGAAAATCTCCCGCTACAGCATAGACACT
>CATAQZ010000006.1 GCA_949487015.1 Flavobacteriales bacterium UBA4585 | reverse complement strand
TATCCTTCGCCTGCGACGGATTACATCACAGTGAAAGCTGAGGGATTGAAAGAAGTCCGATTATACAATACGATTGGGCGCTTTTTAAGTATGGACCAATCCTGGTCGGCTACAGGTAATGATCAGTTTGATATTAGCAGCTTGCCGAGAGGTAATTATATTCTTCATGCCCTGTTCAAAGACGGCACCATACAGTACAAGCACGTTGTTTTACAGTAACTTTGTGCTCAGATGGGCACGAAATGGATCTTAATAGCATTACTGGCAGTTCTTGCGTTTTTACGCGTCAGCCAGCCTGTATTTTTTAAACGTTGGGTGCGTGCTGATATTTCAGGGATATCCGAACATCCACTTAAAGTAAGTACTCAAGTTTTTCTATGGATCTCCATGGCTGTTTTTGGAGCAGTTTGTCTGTATTACGCGGGGTACGCACTGCATCCACTGCTACTGTTGGCCATTCCTTTCTTGCTCTTTTTGCGCTTTAGCTTTTCATTTTTACTCCATTTACTGCTTAAAGAAGAAGGCGTTCGAGCTATATGGAAACTGGGACCCATGACTGCATTATTATCCCTTTGGTACGCTTTTACTGCTGCTTTCCTCTTACTATTCTCTCTTACGGGCTACCTCTCCGATGGAGACGGGCGCTACATATTCCTCATTTTTCATGCAGTCGGCGCCGTTTATTTCGCCTTTAAACAACCGGGATTCGTTGTTTTTAAGACTTTAGGGACTAGAGTTTATGCGATTTTGTACCTTTGTGCCCTTGAACTTGCCCCGTTAGTAATAGCCGTCCAATAACACACACATGACAGACATCCGAAAAGCAAAGGTGAGATCCATTCTAGTTTCACAACCAGAACCCACCACAGAAAGTCACCCCTTCTTTACGCTTGCCGATAAACACAAGGTAGATGTTGACTTTCGTTCTTTCATCCATGTTGAAGGCGTCACTGCATCCAACTTCAGAAAGGATAAGATTCAGATTCGCGAATACCGCAATGTGATCTTAACTTCAAAAAATGCAGTGGACCACTACTTTAGAATGTGTGAGGACATGCGCGTACAGATTTCACCAGATACGCGCTATTTCTGTATTTCAGAGGCTATTGCATACTACTTACAGAAATATGTAGTGTACCGTAAACGCAAGATCTACCACGGTAACTTAAAAATTGATGAGCTCATTCCAACCTTGAAGAAATTCAAGAATGAAAAGTTTTTAATGCCGTCCTCGGATAGTTTAAAACCATCCATTCCAAATGCTCTTGAAGCTGCGAACATTAATTACACTCGCGCCATATTATTCAATACAGTAGTTAGCGACTTGAGTGATCTTGAAGATGTATTCTATGATATACTTGTCTTTTTCTCTCCTTCTGGAATCAAGTCTCTTTACGAGAATTTTCCTGATTTTAAACAAAACAATACGCGTTTAGCTTGTTTTGGATCTACGACGCAAAAGGAGGCAGAAAACCACGGGTTAATCGTTGATATTCCTGCGCCAACGCCGGATGCACCATCAATGACCAAAGCCATCAGCGATTATATCAAGGACGTTAATAAGAAGTAAGAAAATCCTTAATTTACAAGCCCGGCAATACGTCGGGCTTTTTTTATGCGCTTTACCTTTTCTAAAGAAGAAAAACTGACCAGTCCTCGGCTTTTCGATACTATACATAAAGAAGGAACGACCTTAAAGTCTTTCCCTTTTTCTCTGCGCTTTATTGACGCATCGCTTGAAAAAGAGGTACAACGGCAAATCGCTGTTGT
This sequence comes from Flavobacteriales bacterium UBA4585, assembly GCA_949487015.1. GTDB lineage: Bacteria > Bacteroidota > Bacteroidia > Flavobacteriales > Schleiferiaceae > UBA10364. Next base: position 5,928 of record CATAQZ010000006.1, on the reverse strand, counting down.
GGTCCCAAAACGCTCCATTAAAAGTGCCGTCCACAGGAATCGCATTAAAAGGCAAATGCGAGAATTATACCGCCTAAACAAACACCTTATCAAAGGTCCAACGCAACAACAAGCTTGGTCCTTACGTTACTTAGGCAATCGACTCAATGAATATGCTTTTTTAGAAGATGGATTTCTAAAATTGATACACAGCTACAACACCTATTATGAAGAACTTTCTAGTGAAAAATTGGGCTAAGAAATTACTCTTACCCGTTATCATCGGTTGCGCTGGGTTATTGACAAGCGCATCTGCGGGTGACCCGTTTGAGACCAGCAAACAATTAGAGGTCTTTACTGCCGTGCTGCGCGAAGTGCAAAACATTTATGTAGATCCAGTGAGCGCTGAGCAAGCCGTAGGTAGCGCTATAGAGGGAATGTTGGAAGAATTGGATCCTTACACGGTTTACTATCCTGAAGATCAGATTGAAGATGTACGATTACTTCAAACAGGAGAATACGGTGGTATTGGTTGTGTTATTCAAAAAATAGATGACGCAGTCCTTATTTCGGACATTCACCCGGGAGGACCTGCAGATAAAGCCGGTCTAATCGTCGGTGATGTATTAGTTTCTGTCGACGGCAAACCACTCGAAGGCCTTCGCGTGAATGAAGTAAGCACCTTGCTCAAGGGAACACCAGGAACTGAAGTTAAGATATCTGCCAAACGCTTCAATGCACCGTCATTGAACTTTGCTTTTGAGCGTGAGAACATTGCCAAAGATGCCGTGCCCTTTTATGGTATGCGGGAGGACGGTGTGGCCTATATCTACCTCGAGTCTTTTACAGAGCAGGCAGGCGCTCAAGTCAAAAAAGCAGCTTTAGCACTTAAAAAACAAAACCCAGAAGCATTGCTATTAGATCTTCGAGGCAACGGTGGAGGCTTGCTTATGGAGGCCGTGAAAATTGTGAGCCTATTTGTTTCCTCTAGTGATACGTTAGTTTCTACTCGAGGGAGAGGAGGTGTCGTTCAAGACGTTTATCGCACCATCGGCCGCCCAATCCTACCTGAAATTCCACTGGCTGTGCTTACAGATGGATCGAGCGCTTCTGCTAGCGAAATCGTTGCTGGAGCACTTCAAGATCTTGATCGTGCTGTAATTTTAGGTGAGCCTAGTTTTGGCAAGGGATTGGTTCAACAAATCCACCCCTTACCATTTGGGGCACAAATGAAAGTTACGGTAGCAAAATATTATACTCCATCAGGACGTTGCATTCAAAAAGTAGCGTATGACCGAGATGCAAAAGGCAAGAGAATCAAAAAATCGGACCTACAAACATTCACTACAAAAAATGGTAGAATCGTCGTCGATGGCAACGGTATTGCACCCGATTCGCTCATCGTAAACGACTACTATCCTGAGTTTGTGGCTGCCTTAAGTGCTGAAGGTTTGGACTTGCAATTTGCTGCACGGACAATAGGGGAAATTCCAGCAGATATAACCGTCGGAGACTATGAAATTAATGAGGCCATTTGGAACGATTTCACCGATTTCCTGAACGATGAAGAATTCACCTACGAGAGCATTAGTGAGCTGCGCTTAAGGGATTTACAGGAATTGGCCAGCGACATGGATTATTTAGGTGCAGAGGATCTAAACCCTATTCTTGACAACATCAAAGCGCGTAAAGACCATGTTTTAGAATCCGAAAAAAAAGCGATCAGTGAATACCTCTCAGATTATCTGATTCAACGTAAATATTCTATACCCGGTGCACTTGAACGCGGATTGCATAAAGATGAAGTTATTGCACGTGCTGCAGAAATTGTCTTAAACCCACAGACGTTATCGGAACTTTTGAGCGTTACACTCTAAATGCAAAACCGATCCTTTCTCTTTTATGCTGGTGCTGTTTCAGCCATTCTTTTGCCCTTCGCTTTCGAGTGGCTCAGTCCGCTTTACGGGCTCATTTTGGTGGGAATAGCACTACTGATTCAGGGCGACTGGCACCCTAACAAATGGCTGCTCCTAGCCTCTGCGGCCTTCTTTGATTGGGAATTGATCAGTATTTGGTGGAGTACGCATCGAAGTGAAGGCTGGCAAGATGTAATTATGATTCTTCCGATTGTTCTGATGGGACTTATCGCGGGTTCGAAGCGGAAACCAATGGCAAATATGATGTACAGGCATTGGGCACTTATTTTTGCCTATGCCACCGTTGTGGCGTGGAGTTGGACGGTTGCGGAAAGTCTATTCAAATACGGCTGGGTACAATATAATGACCTTGAATTAGGGGGACGATTAGGTATTCATTACCAAAGCCTCTACCTGCTCGTAGCCGCTTTTATTTTTGAAGCCTACCTTTGGGAAAGTGCAAACAAAAAATACAAGATCCTTCATGCCTTGTTGATTGTATGGCTGCTCTTCGGCTGCATCATGCTCAGTGCACGTATTCACCTTTTACTCTTACCTGTTTTTATTCTCGTACGCACGCTGGACTTACTACGAGGAAAAATCGCTAACAAGAAAAAGGCGAGTATGTGGGCTGCTGGAATCATTTTATCCATGGTAACGCTCATGGCAGTATTGCCAGGAACATCACGTCGACTTACTGATCTTAAAAATGAATGGCGCAGTATCGATGGAATGGTTGACGGTAAGCAAACAAACCACCGAGTCTATTTATGGAAATACGGCTGGAATATAGCGAATGAGTCCCCAATTATCGGCGTAGGTAATGGAGCTGGCGATGAACTACTGCACGAGGCACTTCAATCGTGCGATGCTGTATTCTACAAGAAAAAAGAGCCGTATTACTTGCACGAATTCAAATACGATTTTCACAACATTCTTCTACAGAACTTTGCGGAAGGTGGAATAATCGGGGTTGTCTTACTTCTGTTTTTATTTGCCGTAGGATTCTTGCAGTCTCAAGGACCTTGGCGTTATGCTTGGGCATTGTTTTTCTTCACAGGAATGACAGAAAGTTTATTGGAAAGGCAAGCAGGTGTATTCTTACTTACGTTTTTAATCTTGCAAATACAGACGCGGAATTCGAGCACCGAGCCCCGTTAAGATTTCGTAGGAAATAGTTCCAGCATCTTTTGCCATAGTTTCCGCCGATTGCTCTGGGCCTATGAGGACGGCTTCTTCTCCAGGGCTGATCTGTAAATCACCTAATTCAACCATAACCATATCCATACAAACGCTTCCTAAAATGGCGCAACGTTTTCCTCGAATGTATACTGCGCCCTTACCCAGCGATAAACTGCGCTGTAAGCCGTCCGCATAGCCCACAGGCAAAGTGGCGTAATGGGTGATTTCTGTTGCTTTAAACGCCCTCGAATAACCTAATGTTTCACCGGGCTGGAGCACACCGACTTGAGACACCGTACATTTCCAGGCCAGCACTTCTTCGAGACGGTCAATACCGTCATAGGTCCCCAAACCATAGAGCCCTAAACCCAAACGTACCATTTCGTGCTGTGCTTCGGTGTGTCGGGCAATTCCGTAAGAATTTAAGGCATGTGCTTTAGCGCTTGGATAGTGGTGACGAATTTCTTCGCAAGCCGAATGAAATTGGGCCAATTGGGCTTTTGTAAATGCATCCTCTTTAGAATTATTACTGGCGCTTAAATGCGTCATAATTCCATTAACAACGATGTCCTTTCGCGATTGCAATACGCCCAACAAATCTTGTAGCGCCGATGGCTGAAAACCCAATCGGTGCATTCCGGTATCTACTTTGATGTGGACTTGTAAAAGGTGTTCTTGCTGCGGTGCCGCTAACCAATCTTTTAATTGGTGCATATCAAACAACTCCACCTCGCACCCTGACTGAGCCAACATGGGCAGCTGCGCGGCCTCTGAATTCAGTACAAGGATGGGGCACTGTATGCCCTGAGCACGAAGACTCAGTGCTTCCTGCGCAAATGCTACACCCAAATAATCGATGTGCATTTCCTCCAATGCCCGAGCAATTTCAAAACTTCCCGTACCGTAACCCGAAGCTTTCACCATGGCCATCACCAAGGTATTAGGCTCAAGTTTCGCCTGAAACTTCTGTAGATTACGACGCATGGCACCTAGATTAATTTCCGCCCAGGTGCTGTGGTGTTGACGACGTAACGTTATGGCCAATTGTTCAAGCTTGAAACGGCGTTGCCCCTTAATAAGAACTGCGGTATCACGCAATGAAAGCCCCTCGAAAGCGGTAACTAAATCCCGAACCTCAGCGCTATCTTTTACCCACCATATGCGGTCCAATTCCATTTTATCCGCCATAGCTTGTGCAACAGCAGTAAGCTCTGGCGTTGCCAGTGTGCTCAAGACAGCCCATTTCTTCGATACGCCTTGTTGCATCATTAATTGCTCAAGCGCTAAACGCAAGCTGTCTAAATCTGAACTGTATGTATCCTCAATCAGCTTTCCACCGTCCTTAGCCTCAATTTCTTGAAGACGCATAGGCAAGGGTTCTAGTGTTTTTAATCGCGCCAGTGCATCCGGTAAAGGCACGCCAAGCAAAACCGCACCTGCAAGCGCGTTCATTGCATTTTCTAGCTCATAGCCTCCGGTAAAGGCAACCTCATTCAATACATCCGGATCCAACTCTTCACCTGGACCCCAAAGTAGAGCCGACGGCGTTGGCAAACCTAAAGATTGTGCTTTATCCCACCATTTTCTGTGCGTTGCAATACGTTCGCATTGAGAAAAAAGGAGCCATTTTTCCGTAAAATGCTCATTTTCATCCTTGAAATGCTCTGAATGGGCATTACCGAGGTTTGTAAATATTCCTAACGCTGGTCGCAACCATTGTGCATGCGCTTCCATGGTTCCTGGGCGGTCGATTCCTACTTCAATAATGGCTTTTGTGTGGGATTCCTTCAAGCTACTCATGGCCAAAGCAATACCGAGTTCACTATTAAAACTTCCTGGAGTACGGTGTACCTCAAGCGGTGTTCCTAACAACTGAAACAGCCATTCCTTCACCACTGTTTTACCCGTACTCCCTGTAATGGCAAGCAACGGACCGTGGAGTCTATCGCGTTTGTTGTTTGCCCAAGATTGTACGACCACTAAAGGATTAGGGTGCGCAATAAAAGCCAATTCTGGATGGGCTTCTGCACGTTGCGCAGCATCACTGCAAATAATGGTTGTAGCACCGCGGGAGATGGCTTCTTTAATATACTGATGACCGTCTGAGTGCGCTGTCTTAAGAGCAATAAAACAAGAAGGTATCGCGGCATGAATACGGCGCGAATCGAAAGCAAAAGCTTCGAAATTCTGGGCCGCATTACCGTGTAGGGTTGCACCGGCCGTTTGTGCTATGTCAATCGCTTTCAGAAGCACCTGATGCGTTGTTCAATTGATTGTATATAGTCCTACTCACCGGTTCGTATTCGCCAGTTTCTCCCAGCATAAACGTTTGATCTCCGGCAACTTTTCTGTACGAGAAATGGGCGGGGCCGCCCGTTCTGCGACAAATGGCGTGGAGTTTCGTAACATATTCAGCCGTTGCGAGTAGCTGGGGCATAGGACCAAAAGGGCGGCCCTTGAAATCCTTATCTAAACCCGCAATCACTACGCGCTTGCCTTGATTAGCAAGGGTATTTGCGACTTCTACGATACCGTCGTCAAAAAATTGAGCTTCATCTATGCCCACTACCTGTACATCATCTGCGAGTAATAGCATGTTCGAAGAACTTTCCACAGGCATCGAAGGGATTGAATTTTTATCGTGACTAACCACCTCTTGATCGTCGTAACGAACGTCCGAAACAGGTTTGAAAATCTCCACTTTTTGGCCGGCAATCTGCGCACGACGCATACGACGGATCAACTCTTCGGTTTTACCGCTAAACATGGGACCACAGACGACTTCGATCCAGCCGCCTAATTGTTGGTTAAATTCTACTCCAGGTTGAAACATGAGGGGACTTTCGTGCTA
>CATAQZ010000005.1 GCA_949487015.1 Flavobacteriales bacterium UBA4585 | reverse complement strand
TTTGCTCCCAGTGCGCAGCCTGAGCTTTGGTCAGATGCTATTTTTGAAAACATGTACGACCTGCTCAGTAAGGGAGGTATACTCACCACCTATTGCGCGAAAGGTGTAGTCAAAAGGTCAATGAAAGCAGCCGGATTTGAAGTGGAAGCGCTGCCTGGTCCACCACGTAAACGAGAAATGACACGTGCATGGAAACGGTAAAAGCTAAAAAATTCACAGCTCGATGTTACGCGCTTATTGTTAGTAATGCCAGCAGACTTTTAGTCATGAAGGAGCGCTGGCGCGGGGTGGACTTAAATAAACTTCCTGGAGGTGGACTAGAATTGGGCGAAGGATTGTTAGACTGTCTGAACAGAGAATTGAAGGAGGAGTTCATCCAATTCGAATCTTGCCAATGGTCACATTTACATACCCCTACTCATTTTTTCACGTCGCAATTTCGCCCGGACGAGCAATTGCTTTTAAACTATTTCAAGGCTGTAGCACCGGTTAACGAGCAATGTTGGGTTCTAAATCCAGCAGAGTCGGAAAATTTACTGGGAATAGAATGGCTGGACTTGAGAAAGGAAAACCGGAATTGGTTCACATTAGAGAGCGATCGTGATGCCTTTGATAAACTAGTAGCGCTCTACGCTTAACCCAATCTTCGCTGCACCACTGCGGCTATCTGAGCGTACAATTGTTGTGGCGTTTTAGTACGCCAATTCAAAGCGTCTAAAGTACCGCCCAGTACAAAATACATATCAAGACTGTAGCTCGAGAGTTCATCCAGTACATGAGGACGTAAATTTAGAAAGGCCATCCAACCGTCGGGTACCTCCTCCAACCATTCGTCGTAATAATCCGTTTCGTCGGCGTGAAAATTTAAAATATTCTCGCCAATGAGAATGAATTTATCAATACCAACTGGCAACATCTCATCGATCAAATCACGTTTCACCCGCATAATATCATTATGCACAGCATCATTCCATTCGCCAAAAAATTCAATAACGGCATAACCTATTGCGTAATCAACAAAAAGGAGTTTAAGGTAAAGTGTTTCACAACCTATACTGTCCCATTGCGGATGTATGACGTGATCAAAAATTTGATCTGTAAAATGTACCTCACTATTGAAGTAACCGTAAAGCGGACTTTTCGGATCTTCACTCGCTTGATACAAATGGTGCCAATTGTAGTAGGGTTCTATAGTGTGCACTGAAAAAAAAAATTAGTGAATGTGTACCTAACAAAATTGGCTCAACATTGTTAGCTTTCCAACAGAAAATTACCCCATGGCTGTATTTACCATCACCGGCGCAACAGGATCTGTAGGCCGAGCAATCATACAAACGCTCAAAAGTGAATCGCATGAGATACGCGTACTGAGTACTCGTAAATCTGTTGAGATCAAAGGCGTGTCCTCATTTTACTGGAATCCAGCGACTAATGAAATAGATCAAGACGCTTTGATTGGTGCGGATTACCTGATACATCTTGCGGGCGCCACAGTTAGTAAGCGCTGGACACCTGCTTACAAAAAACTGATTATGGAAAGCCGCGTTGACGGCACGCAGCTTTTACTAAGTGCAACGAGCCGTTTGAAAACGCCACTTAAGGCGGTCATTAGCGCCTCCGCTATCGGTTACTACGGCAGCGATTTAGAACGTTTAATGACGGAAGAAGATGCACCTGCTGACGACTATCTCGCAGCAGTGACGAAAACATGGGAGTCTTACACAAAGAAGTTCGAATCGCCGCAAACTAGAAGCATTCAGCTTAGAATAGGTATAGTCCTAGATCCCGGTGAAGGAGTATTGGGTCGATTAGAACCGCTGGTAAAATTCGGACTTGCAGCGCCCCTAGGTTCCGGAAAGCAATGGAGCAGTTGGATTCATGTTGAAGACCTCGCCCGTATGTTTATTTATGCAGCTACACAATCCGTAGCAAGCGGGGCCTACAATGCCGTAGCACCGGCGCCTGTCACAAACAAACAGCTCACCAAGGCGCTATGTCGCGTGAACAAGCGGCCTATGCTTCCCATTGGTGTCCCTCCCTTCGCGTTGAAAGTAGTGCTTGGTCAAATGGCAACACTCGCTTTAATGAGTCAAAAGGTCAGTGCAAAGAAAATAGTAGCTACCGGCTTTTCGTTTAAGTACGAATCAGTTGAAAGGGCATTCAAAGCCCTATACAGGCATTAAAAAACCCCGACCTTTTCAGGACGGGGCTTGCTTTGAACTATGTTAGGGATAGTTTATGCATTTGTGGCCGACACGTTGATTGTCAATTCAATACTGTGGTCGATCAAGTCTTCTTTTAAAGTTTCTGCGATTGTTGCATCCTCTCTATCGTGGTATTTGACATTCCACTTCGTACGATCAATAGTGAATGTCGGCGCAGTAAATTCTACAGTGCCCTCTTCTACTGTGACATTCGCTGGAAACTCAATACTATTGGTAATTCCACGGATGGTTAGGTTACCAACTACTACCGATGAAGCTTCATCCGTTGCCTCTTCACGTACTTCAACGATTTCGAAAACTGCCGTTGGAAAGCTATCAACTAAAAAGAAATCTTGAGACTTTAAGTGTCCTTCTAAATAACCACGTTTGCCTTCATCTTCAACGCTTACGGCTGCAATGGAATTCATATCTATGGTAATGGTTCCACCAACGAGTTGATCTTCAGAAACTGCGAAAGTACCCGATTGCACACCAATGGTACCAAGATGATCCCAGTCCACAAAAGATTTGAATCCGCGCCATTTAAGGTAAGAGCCCTCAACTAATTCGTAATCAGTAGCTTCAGTAATTTCTTCTACCTCTTGCGCCTCTCCTGTGACTGCCTCGTCTGCCTTTGTTCCGTTCGAACAGCTTGTAGCAATGATTGCTGTTGCTGCTAAAATTGCGATTTTTTTCATTTTACTTATTATAAATTAGGTTGTGCGAATATAACCTAGAAAAGACTTAATTGTTTAAACAACTATCTAATTAATTTTCTTCAATTACCTTAAGTTGACTTCTAAGAAAAGTGTTTTTTGCGCAGGCGAATTGCCAAAATACTGACGATCAATGTGATACTGCCTGCCAAAAGGTAGGGATAGGTATAATGAAAGCCATAAGCCGCTCCACCAATGGCCGGACCCAATACCCGTGCTAATGAACCCACACTCTGATTCGTGCCTAAAATTTTTCCCTGGGCATCCTTAGGCGCAAAACTGCTCAGTAACGAACTTACTGTTGGTGTAAGGAGCGCATTCCCCAAAGAGAGTAAGGTCAAACAAAACAGTTCGAGTCCAAATAAATCGGTAGGAACAAAAGGCATACCGAAAAGACCCAAGGCTACTAAAACGGTCCCCGAAACCAATAAATTACGCTCACCAAACCAAGTATTGAATTTCCCTATCAGGCCGCCTTGAATAATAACTGCCAATAAACCGATGTAGGCGAATGTATAACCAATATGCATTTCAGATAAACCAAAGTGCTCAGCCCATAAGAGTGTTGACGTGATTTGCATCATACTGAATCCCAGGATGTAAACAAAGTTTATCGTAAACAGTGCACTCACTTCAGGAGTCGATTTAAAGCGGATAATGTCTTTGAATGGGTTCGGGAATAATTGGCTTTGTGTGGATTTCTCTTTCAAGGTTTCACCTAGGAAGAACCATGCTAAGATGAAGTTCAAGCCGCTCAAACTGGCAGCAAAATACCCTACTCCGGCCACACCAAAATACTCGTTTAATATCCCGCCTAAAGAAGGGCCAAAAATGAATCCAAGACCAAAAGCGGCGCCGATTATACCGAAAGCTTTCGTACGATTTTCCTGAGGAACTACATCACTAATGTAGGCTTGTGCCACGCTTAAGTTTGCCGCTCCAAACCCTTTCATGAGACGCGTAACAAACAGGAGCCAAAGTACCGTAGCATTCGCAAAGAGAATGTAGGCCACCATCATTATTAAAATACTCGTGAGCATCACAGGGCGTCGTCCATAGCGGTCGCTCAATCCACCCCAGAAACTCGCAAATAGAAACTGCATGATACTAAAAGAGGTGCCTAATAACCCAACCATCGCATCCGTTGCACCCAAATCTTTTGCATAGATGGGTAAGATGGGGATGATCAGCCCAAACCCCATCAGATCAAGGAATATGGTTAAAAAGAGTACCGCTAAAGCTTTATTTTTCATCCTTTTTCGGGCGCTAAAGATTTAACTTTTATACCACTTTGCTGCACGCTGTATTGACACAATTCACGCGCTGCATAGACTTCCGGGAATATCGCTCCAGCCTCTTCTTCGAATTGTCGTTTATCGGTATAACGAGCACTATAATGTCCTATGAGTAAATGCTTTGCATCCGCTTCAACGGCAACCGTAGCGGCCTGTGCAGCAGTACTATGCATCGTTTGTTTAGCACGTGCCTTCTTATCTTCACAGAAAGTACTCTCGTGATACAGTAAGTCTACTCCTTTCACGTATTCCGCAGTATCTGGCGTATACATGGTATCAGAAGCAAATGCATAGGACAATGGTGCTGGTGGATCAAAGGTGAGTAGGTCATTTGAGATTTCCTGTCCTTCATCACTGGTCCAATTTTTCCCTTCTTTAATCCAATGATAGTCGCAGACCGGGACTCCATGTACATCTGCTGCCGCTTTATTCAAGGATCGTTTTAAAGACTTTTCCTTAAACAAGAAACCCGTAGTTGCAATCCTGTGCTTTAATGGGAAGCTCGAGATGGTATAAGAATCGGTTTCAAGCAATACTTGCGGCACTTTATGCTGGGTCACAATAAAATGCATGGGATACGAAGTGAAGGTCCCTGCAGCCCTGAACTGAGTCAGAACGATATCCTTTAGTTTAGGAGGCCCATATATCGTCAATGGCGCAGTCCGTCCTAACAAATGAAAGGTACTTAGGAGTCCGACCAAGCCAAAAAAATGATCACCATGGAGGTGGGAAATGAAAATATGATTGATTCTTGAGAATTTCGTCTTAGACCTCCGAAGTTGTTTCTGGGTACCCTCCCCACAATCTATTAAGAAATAATGCTCGCGCATTTTAAGCAACTGCGCAGTGGTATACTGATTTGATGTGGGCGTTGCACTCGCTGCCCCCAAAATGATCAAATCAAGCCCCATATTTAGGACTTACTTAGTTTTCGCTTCTCCGCAAGTAGATATAATACGGCCATGCGGACCGCTACGCCATTCTGAACTTGATCCAAAATAATAGAATGCTCACTATCTGCCACTTCCGATGTAATCTCAACCCCTCTGTTTACTGGTCCTGGGTGCATTACAACAATCGGCTTTTCAAGAGCATCTAGATGTTCCATTGTAAGACCGTATTGGGCACGGTACTCTGCGATGGATGGAAAGTATTTTAGATCTTGACGCTCGTGCTGAACACGCAACATATTCGCAACATCGCACCATTCAATGGCAGTCTGAAGGTTATGTTCAATCTTTACACCCAGGGTATACATGTATTTTGGAACCAGGGTCGTAGGTCCACAAACCATTACCTCAGCGCCCATTTTCTTTAACAACAGAACGTTTGAAAGTGCAACTCGACTGTGAACAATATCGCCTACGATGGCAACCTTAGTACCCGCTAATGTTCCTACTGCCTCGCGGATCGAGAAGGCATCAAGCAGTGCTTGTGTCGGGTGTTCATGTGCACCATCTCCTGCATTTACTATGGAGGCATCAACGTGCTGTGCTAAGAACTCACCCGCACCCGGGTTGGGATGTCGCATTACTACCATATCTACTTTCATAGATAGGATATTATTTACTGTATCGACTAAGGTCTCACCTTTCTTCACAGAGGAAGAAGCTGCAGAAAAATTGACCACATCAGCACTCAATCGCTTTTCAGCCAATTCAAAACTTAACCGTGTCCGCGTCGAATTCTCAAAGAATAAATTCGCGACGGTTATATCTCGCAGGGTTGGGACTTTCTTTATGGGTCGGTTAATGACCTCTTTAAACTCTGTTGCTGTATCGAGAATGAGCTGGATATCCTCTGCATTGAGGTGCTTTATACCCAGTAAGTGATTCACAGATAATTCGCTCATTATTCGGGATCCGTTAGTAGTACTGCATCTCTCCCATCTACTTCTTCCCAAAGTACTTCGACACGCTGTGAGGCGATTGAATCGACTTGACGGCCTTTGTAATCTGGTTGTATTGGGAGGTCACGCGAAAATCTTCGATCTATCAACGTGAGTAATTCCATTTTCGCAGGTCTACCGAAGCTCAGGATAGCATCCATCGCTGCACGAATGCTTCGACCCGTGTAAAGAACATCATCTATGAAGACGACTTTTTGATCTTCTACTAAATGATCTATACGCGTTTTGTTTGGCTGTAAATGACCTGGACGTCGTCTGAAATCATCTCTGTAGAAGGTAATATCTAAGACTCCTGTGCGTACACCTTGCACTCCATAGGTGCTTTCAAGAAGCTTCTCAATGCGTTCGAGAACCTGTACACCACGCGGTTGCATTCCTATGAGAATGGAATTAGAGAAATCACCATGATTTTCAATCAACTTACAACACAAGCGGTTTAACGCTATGTTTAATGCTCTCGCGTCGATGATTTCCCTTTTGCTCATGCTGCAAATTTACTCATTAATACTTAGCTAGCGTAGACTCCAAATCAATACCTCCAAAATTTCCACTGCTCATGAGCGCCATAGCTTTAATAGTGTGGGGATTTTCAAGTGCCGATTGAAGCGATTCGGAAGAATCAAATACGCGTACTCCAGCACCAAAAGCCGTTTCAACATCTGCTTTACTGAGTGCGGGCAGTTTTTTATGCGCAACTGCGTCGGGACTAAAATAGACCCATGCCTCGTCTGCAGCATCCATGGTTCCTTTATACTGAGGTAAAAATTCAGGATTCAAACTACTAAAGGTGTGCAATTCTAACACTGCACGCACCGTTCCGAACTGCTCTTTAAGCGCTTTGACACAGGCCCCAACTTTACTAGGTGCATGCGCAAAATCCCGGAACACTTTAACTTGACTTCCGGTTTTAAAGACCTCCATGCGGTTTTGTGCACCCGTGAAACTTAAAATTGCATCGTAAAAGGCATCTTCTTGCACGCCCATTTCTAAACAAATCCAGCGCGCCGCCTCTAGATTACTGAGATTATGCTCCCCAAAAATCTGTAGCGGCATCATACCTTCCTCCGTGTCAATAAAAGTCTGACCGTCTACTATCTCAAAAAGGGGTAGGTTGTAGCTAAATCTTTTAACCGGAGCGCTAGTTTCCTCTACGAGTTTGACCAATTCTGGATCGCGCTCATTGTAAATTAAAGCACCACCGGGCTCGATGGTTTCGAGGTATTTTCGGAATTGATCCACGTAAGACTCAAAGGTGGGAAACACGTTAATGTGGTCCCATGCAATACCAGTGATGACCGTGATATTTGGGCGATATAAATGAAATTTAGGACGACGATCAATAGGTGAGCTCAAATACTCATCACCTTCCATGACCATAAATTCACTACCACTTTCCAATTCGACCATACAATCAAAACCTTCAAGTTGAGCGCCCACCATATAGTTAGTAGGCTGTCCCACATGATTCATCACGTGAAGCACCATGGCTGTGGTTGTAGTTTTACCGTGTGATCCGGCAATGACCACGCGCGTCATGGATTTACTTATTTCGTAAAGGAATTCCGGATATGAGAAAATGGGCAACTCTAATTCCTGCGCTTTGGCCAATTCTGGATTATCCTTACGCGCATGCATTCCTAAAATAATGGCATCGAGTCCCTCATGAACCTTTTCTGGATACCAACCTTCAACATCAGGCAGCAATCCTTTTTGCGCAAGTCGACCGCGCGAAGGTTCAAAAATTTGATCGTCTGAACCTGTAATGCTATGTCCCCCATTGTGAAGCGCAATGGCCAAATTATGCATGGCACTGCCTCCAATGGCTATGAAATGAATATTCATGTATTAATCTTCGAAGTATAAATTACCAAATCGGATTTTAGATCCGCGCAAAGATAGCAGTATCGCGCCGTCATAGCCGTCATTCGCCAATCTCGATTGACGCGGTGCAACTCTAAATTTCTGACGCTTGTTTCGATTTAGCACATTGTATCGCATGGACGCATCATGCCCCAATGTTACCATGACAAGGTTTCCTGCTTTCGCATTCGTAATGCGCTTTAGGTTCTTTTTTCCCCAGCGTTTCGCATTCTTCCGGTGATCATTGTATAAAAAATGTAAACCTTCATTATTCAGCAACATCGTATAACCTAAGAAGTAACCGCCATCATTCATTGACGTCTGTTTCTTAGGAATGTGTGCATACCAATCCACATCACCAGATTTATCTATGCTCAGCACAATAATATCGTTGTAATAGTAGTAATAATTAGTCGTGGTCTGACCGCGCTGACCCTGGGTCGTTCGAACAACTACCTCATAATCTTCTGCCACCACATAGGCTCCCCCATCTGGCCTAGAAACAAACTGGCGAAAGACAAAATTTCTTCGAATGCCTTTACCACGCTTCGCTCTGTATTTATTGAATTGAGCTACAAAATCAGGAGCGAATTGGTTGAGGTTTGAAGACACAACTTCTCCCTTTTCCTGGTCAAAAGCTAAATACAGTGCACCGTCCATGTCCCATATGTTTCTCCTGCCGTAAAACCCGGAAATGGCCATTTGTCCATCCACTAAATCACATTCAATACCTAAGCTTTGAACGCGTACATCCTGTAATCCTAAATCGAATTCAACTACATCACTAATCCCACTCTTGTCTGTAACCCTCATGAGTTTGTAATCCAGATCTCGATTGTTCGACATCGTTATATTGGGACTGTTATCGTAATAACTCAAAATGAATACTTCACCCGAGTTAGACACTTCAAAATCCATGATGCCAAAGTTCCTGTCACGATAGGACAATTCGACATCTGCATTCCAAAGCTCATCCAAAGCGCTATCAAAAATTCGTATATAAAAGTTTTCTGTGGAATTACGCTCGTAGGGCGGATTGGTAAAAATCGCAATCTTCGAACGGTCTTTAGATAATTGAATATCGAAATCCCCGCGAGCCCTGCGTCGACTGTCGAGCACCTCCATTACTTTCACTTCGCTTAAGGTCGCGTTTGAATCGAGTGTGCGGCAAAGTAAATAACGTTGATCTGCCTGACGATCATAACTCTCATAAAAGAGGTATTGAGTTTCGCCAATTATCACACTGGTCTTATAGTCTACTCGTCGTCCCTTCCATTCCCAACGCGCATTTTTAATGAGCCAATTCTCCCCCAAATCATAACGGTCGTAATAGGCGAAATATTCATTGCGCGAAGATCCTAACAAGGATGTGTTGGCAGTCTTATAGGTATAAAATCCCTTATCACCGACTTGGAGTAAACGATCAAATTTCGCGGAGCGGGTTGAATATTCCGGACTCCATTCTAGGATTGGGTATGAACCTTGCGCCTGAGCATTGGTTAATAGGATGAAAGAAAGTACGAGCGTGAAGACGCCTTTTTTTAAACACAGCATAAGCTAGGGGTGAACATTTTTTGTAATTTAACTCTGTTGAAGTCAAGATACAGCACCCCCACAAGATATCTACCATATGAAGAGATTTATTTACATCCTTATCGCAGTCCTAGCATGGTCCCTAAGTGCCGATGCTCAGACCGTGATTGTACGAAAACGGGACCTCAACACTGCCCAAGGTGCTGGAACTATTAGCACTAGTATGCCTTCAAATTCTCTTTCAATGGGTGGGAGCTTGTATTACAGCAGATATAACCACGGTATAAAACTTAGTCCAACAGCAATGTTGGCGGGAGATATCCCCATTTCTTACGAACACAAAGTATCGGACTACATGAGTGTGGAAGCAGGCATTGGCGTAACCACATTCAATATCACTGAAGAAGCTATTCGAGGCTACAGCATGAGGCAAGACGGGCAAACGCAAAGCAAGCTTGGATACAGCGGTAACATCAACATGAAGTTTTTTCCGGAAGGCAATGCGTTCGAAGACGGCTATTACATTTCCTACACCATGGGACATCGTAATTACGCCCAGGATTTCTACACAACTACCCCAACGGGTATAGACACTACGGTTAATGAAGGTTTCAATTGGACCGATTTCGGGTTTACAGTAGGCTACCAAAGTCGCCCCTCAGAACGCATGATTGTAGATTGGTTCATAGGAGGTGCGATACGCCAAAAGCAGCGTAGAACCTCAGATTATGTGGAAGCGTTCGATCCTGTATCAGGTATCTTTACAGGAGAATACCAACTCATTGACTCAAAAAATGCAGCACCTGCCATACTTGGAGGAATGAAAATCAGCATTTTATTTAGGTAATATCGCCTTACAGATTTACAGTACGAAGAGAGGAACTTACTGCACACTCAGGCTAAAGGCGGCGGGTAGATTGTCTGAGAGCTTCACCGCAATATCATAATCATCTACCATAGAGTGCGTCATCGTCTCGGTGTCTAAACTTACTCCTGAATAGAAAGAGGCAAGATCAAAGGTCAGTACCAAATGAGCCCCCGGTTTTATGGATGCGTCGATTTGTTTAGTGCGATACAATGCGTTTTTACCTGTGTGCCAGGCTAAAAGCTGGTCATCGGCTCCTAAAATTCCTGATGCATTTACTCTACCGTCTATTTTAAAAAAGCGGTACATAGTTGCCCACGACCAGTACATTGCATTTGAACTGGAAAGCGGATGATCCGAATCAAAAGAGGTAGGATCCTGAATGTTATTAATGGAATCCACACCCATGCCAAAGGTGAATTTATCCACTTTTTTCATTAACGGTAGTACGTAATGCATCGAAGCGCTATCCTGCACATTTACGAAAACAACAGGTTCTTTCACCTCATCCCCAAGCGCGATTTCACTTAAGTAAAAATGGATCAATTCAAATTTAATTGCCGTATCCCCTTTTGTCAGCGATTCGCCTATTTCGAAAGGAACTCCATTATGTTCTAGATTGATTTCTAAAGTAACTTCTTGCGATCCACCTCCGCACGAAGTGAAAAGTAGGGATAAAGGCAGCAGTAAAAGGAGGGATAAACGCATTTAGTAAAGAGTATCTATAGTTTAAATACGAACTCACTACTTACGTTGTCTCTTAAGATTTTAGCTAAATCGTAATCCGATGCATCTGCTGGGTCACTATTGATGACATTCATCAAAGACGGTGATAATCCCAAAAAGAAGTTGTCGACATCGATATCCATTACAATAAAGACATCTTTATTCGATGCGACGTTAAAATTTCTTTTTTCACTTTTCAAAAGTGCTAAATCTGGAGTTGCTACTCGCCAGTTAAATGTCGCTTCAGGTGTTGTAAATACTGTGTCCGCAGGATTAAAGATACGCCCTTCCATCTGGAAAAAGCTGTGACCTATATCACTACCATTCCACACTGATCCTTTGCTTAGGGGGTCGGTTGCGTCCAGTTGCTCAGGTGCTGTGTAGGCGCGTGCACTATCAAGACCGATAGTATATTCTAAACTACCGTTATAATTACCCGAAGGTAAATGAGCCAATTTAACTTCCGAATTACCGATAAGATCAATCATGGTCAAATCGCTTTCCGTAAAAGTGGTATCCTGATCATCATAACTAACGAATCGCGCTCCACTTAAGGTCACATAGATGTGGTCAAATTTTATTAGATCACCATTAATCTGATAAACCGTAGAGGTATCTATTATAGAGCCGTCAAAATACTTGTAGGCACGTATGTAAATATTTCTATTGTCTAATGCCGTAGGATCTACGACTGGTATAGGATCTTCACATGCTGTAAACAGTGTTGACAACAGTACTAAAGCAATTAATTTTTTCATTCGTCTTTAATTTTCAAAAATTCTGGTGCTTGTTCAATAGCAACCATGATTTCGTCTAACAGTTCATCATTGGATTTTGAAAAGTCCAATTGTAAAGGTTCTTTAAAGGTAATGTTTAACAGGTTACCATTGCTCTTCACAAACATACCCGTTTTATCGAAGGCTCTTCGAAAACCGTCAATCACTACTGGAACCACCACTGGCCTTAATTCTTTAATCAAATGTACTGTTCCTCGTCTTCCTTTAACAAAGGGTCTAGTCGTACCTTGTGGAAAGGTAATGGTCCAGCCGGTTTCCATCGCCCGTTTAATATTCTCAATATCTTTTGGATCTACCGCACGGTTCACGTTCTTGCCGGCCTCACGCCACGTACGTTTAATACTTACACTCCCAGCATATTGCATCAGCTTGGGTAATATTCCCTTTTTCATGGTTTCAGCCGCGGCAACGAAAAACACGTTGAGTTTAGGACGAAAAAGCGTGTGAAACGGGACACTATTGTAGCGGCCATTTTCTGCAGCGTTAAAGACCTGATACATGGCACTGACATCGGCGAAATACGTCTGATGGTTTGAGACAAACAAAACGCCCTGGCTGGGCAACTCGCGCAATTTATCCGCACCTACAATCCGCGTACTATTAATGCGAAAGAAACGGTACCAAGTAATTAATCCAAACACAAAAATCACCGTCCGCTTAATGAGCAGATTGTAACCGAAGCTATCGCGCTTGAATGGATTTAAGTGCATGCAATTGTTGTTTCAGGTCGGCAAATATACTGCTAAGAAAACAGAGCACTGAGCTCTCCAAGAATCATTGCTGTTGCACCCCAAATCACCTCGCCCCGCCAGTGAAATGCGGGTACCCTCAAAGCTCCATATTTCGTCATTACTTCGGCATCACGTAATATGGAACCATCGCATATGCTGATCAGCGGAATGGACAACGTATAAGCCACTTCTTTTTCTTCCAAGACCAATTCTGGCAACGCTGGACTATAGGTAACGTAGGGTTCTACATAAAAATTTGAAGGCGGAATATAGAGCCAACTCAATTCCCCGAGCGGGAGCAATTCCTCTCTACGTAGTCCAACCTCTTCAAAAGCTTCGCGATACGCAGTATTCTCTAGTGTATGATCGTTATCTTCAAACTTTCCGCCGGGAAAACTAACCTGACCACTGTGAGTACCATCGTATTCGGGACGTTTCATAAGCAACACTTCTATCCCATCAACTCCTTCAAAAAGATGCACTAATACACCTGCTCGTTTAGGATTCTTAGAAGCTACTGCTTCCAAATCGAGTGAATTCCTGTAAGAAGGCATCAGTAGTTGATGGCCCTTACTACCGGGAAGCGGTTGCTTAAAAGCTGTTTTTAGGTCTAAAAGGGTCATATTTTCTAAAGGTAGTTCAGGATTATTGCGCAGTATAAATAGAGTCGGTATCTTTGTTTTCTATCATAATTTTATTTCTATAGGATATGACTATTACCCAATTCAAATATATCGTTGCAGTCGACAACCATCGTCATTTTGCGAAAGCTGCGGAAGCTTGTTTTGTCACGCAACCCACTTTAAGTATGCAGATTCAAAAGCTTGAGGAGGAATTGGATATTCTCATCTTCGATCGCTCTAAACACCCTATTGTACCTACGCCTTTAGGCGTGCGCCTTATAGAACAAGCACGAAAGATTCTGCACGAAAGTGCCGTATTAGAGAATATGGCCAAACGTATAAAAGGCTCCTATGAAGGAACGTTAAGTCTAGGCGTGATCCCTACAGTCGCACCGAGTTTATTACCGCGATTTATACCGGAATTCAAATCTAAATTTCCCAATATCACACTGAAAATCGAAGAGCTCAAAACAGAGGACATGATTGATGCTTTGCGTAAGGACCAGATCGATGTGGGCATCGCAGCGACACCTTTAGATGAAAAAGGCATTATTGAGGAACCATTGTACTGGGAACCATTCATGGCCTTTGTTCCTGATTACCATCCGATGAAAAACGACGAGTTTTTATTGGCCTCAGAAATTAACGTGAAAGATCTATTACTCTTAAACGAGGGACATTGCTTTAGAACGAGTGTATTGAAACTTTGTCAAGCCAATTCTCAAGAAGGACAGGGATTACAAATGGAGAGTGGAAACTTTGACACCCTGGTCAAATTGGCCCATAGAGGTATGGGAATGACTTTATTACCTTATTTAACAGCCATTGACTTAGAGGAGAAATATAAGGCAAGCGTAAAACCTATCGCAACCCCCACTCCAGGACGTGAAGTCAGCTTACTTTATGCAAGAACACAGCTCAAGGTAGAATGGATAAAAGCAATGGGCGAATTAATCAAGACACATCTTCCTAAAAAAGTACTTTCTAAACCCGAGCAGATCGTTAGCCCATAAAATGGAAGAACCAAGTCAAAATAAAAAGCAAAACAACAGAAAGCAGGTTTAATGCTATCCCGCGGTAAATCATATACGACATACTCAAACTGCCCGTCGAGAATACAATAGCGTTTGGAGGTGTAGCCATGGGTAGCATAAACGCACAACTCGCACCAAGGACCAGTGGAAGAGATAAAGCGTAAAAATCTAACCCCAAGGCTGTGGCTAATGAATATACTAAAGGAAGTAAGGCGCTCACGAGTGCCATATTACTCAGTAATTCAGTTGCAAAAACGCCCAATAACGCCATAACCAACAGCCATGTTGCAAATGGGATTCCTTGTAAAGATTTTAATTGATCCCCTAGTAATACAAACCATTCACTGGCTTGTAAAGTACCGGCCAATGCCAATCCACCTCCAAACAGAAGTAAAATGCCCCAAGGCAAGGCTTTCGTATCCCCCCAATTCAAAACACTTTTGTCTGAACCATCAAACACAGTGAATAGAAGCACTGCAGCTGCTAATGCGATACCGGTATCCGACCATTCTATAACGGGAATCCATATGTTTAGGTATGGACGGAGTATCCAAAGTATTGCGGTTAGCGCAAAAACTATCGCCACACGGCGCTGTGCAGTTGACAATGTACCTAACCGATTCCATTCATCTTTCAACCAGTTACGCGTACGCGCTTCTTCAGATGGAGAAAGCTCATTATGTCCTAAACCCCTGCGTAGAATCAAATAAGCTATTGTGCCTAACAGCGTACTCGCGGAAAGCCCGATCGGCAACCATTCAACGAAACCGATTTGACGGTTCAATTGCTCACTCATAAATCCCGCGAAGATCATGTTTGGCGGCGTCCCGATTAAAGTAGCCATTCCGCCAATATTTGCTGCCCAAGCCACACTGAGAAGAATAGGACGAGCCAATTTATCGCGCTGCTCCGGCTCCAGTATAGCTATTACACTTGAGGCTATAGGCAACATCATAATAGCAGTTGCTGTATTAGATATCCACATGGACATGAATGCTGTGGCTAGCATAAAACCTGCGAGTAATTGATGGTCCTTTGTGCCCGTTTTACGTAAAATCCAAAGCGCTATTCTATAATGGAGTCCCGTCTTTTCTAATGCCAAGGCTAAGACAAAACCGCCGAAAAAGAGATAGACTAAGGGATGTGCATAATACGCCGCTAAAGATTTCGCCTGTGCAATTTCCAACGCAGGGAATAAAACTAAAGGTAATAATGCCGTAACTCCTAAATGCACCGTTTCTGTAATCCACCAGATTAGCATCCACAGTGCGATACCTAACAACCAATATTGCGGTTGAAAACCGCCCAAAGCAGCTGTAAGAATGGCGGAAAGAGGACCGGCAAGGCGAATTATAGGTGTAACTTTGTTCATCTAAACGAATAGCATATGAAATTGGTCTTTGCGACGCATAACCCGGGTAAGTTACAAGAGGTTCGTGAATTATTAGCACCAGATTACGAGGTAATTGGATTAACCGACCTTGGAGATCATGAAGAAATTGAGGAAACCGCACAGACCTTAGAGGGCAATGCATGGATCAAAGCTCGAACGGTTTGGCAGAAACACGGTTTATCCTGTTTTTCGGACGATACCGGACTAGAAATTGAGGCTTTGAATGGAGCTCCAGGAGTTTTTAGCGCACGATTCGCAGGCCCTGAGAAAGACCCACAGGCAAATATGGACAAAGTCCTTCACGAACTTAGAGACCAGAAGAATCGCGATGCGCGGTTTAGAACCGCAGTGGCACTCGTACTAAACGGTAATGAATATCTTTTTGAAGGAACAGTGAATGGAGTAATCACTACTTCACAATCAGGCGCTAAAGGCTTTGGTTACGATCCTATCTTTTCCCCAAACGGATTCAGTACAACCTTTGCAGAAATGGATGCACCAACGAAAAATGAAATCTCACACCGGGGCCTGGCCATTAAAAAATTGGTTGCATTTTTGAAAGAGAACTAGTCCTCCTCTGCTAAATCTTGAGGCCTAGAAAAGAAACTAAAATTGACATGACCGTAGCGGCGGTGGGCGAAAAATCCAGGCAAGTGACTCAAATCCGTTTGATCACTGTGTTCGATAACGGCCTCTCCGTCTTCGCGTAATAGCCCTAGATCGATTATAGACTTTGCTAAATCTTCGTAGCGATCCCAATCATAAGGTGGATCCGCAAAGATGAGGTCAAAACTTGTTGAAGCACGACGAACATACTGCAATGCATCTGCCTGGACGACATGTATACCTGCATCCAAAGCTTCTGAAGTAGTTGTGATAAACCGAGTGCAATTTCTATTTTGATCAACTGCAATTAAATCTACCGCACCCCGCGAAGCAAATTCATAGCTGATGTTGCCTGTGCCTGAAAAAAGGTCTAGAACACGGACTTCTTCAAAATCAAACCGATTGTTTAGAACATTAAATAAACTTTCTTTTGCAAAGTCAGTGGTTGGCCGTGTCGGTAAATTTTTCGGAGCGGTAATTCTTTTACTGCGCCATTTTCCGCTGACAATTCTCATAAACGAAGGAGATTAGCAAAGGCTACGGCATCAAAATCGGATAAAGCAGAACTGATTTTTGCCCATTGCTGGGTTTTAAATAACTGTAGGTTAGAAAAATACGGCTCTAAAACAGATTTATACGCACGCGCAGAGTAGCCACTCAACTCTACTTCTGTTGCTGCTCGATCCCATCCTAGCTGCTCTGAGACATTTCCTAAATGATACATTAATTCGGACTCGTTACTGCATGGAAAACTATTAACTACCTGCCATTTATTTGCTGATCCAGCAAAAACCTGAACACTGTCTGCGTAAATATGAACCCAAAGTTTAGGGCTTGAAGTTGGTTTTATTCGTTCCAATTGAACGGCCCAATTGTGCCTGCACACTAAAGTATCGCTCTGACTTAAGCGAAAATCGGATTCATTTAAATACGATAAAAATGTCATGGAGTTCGAAGAACTTAAATCCATAAAATTCGCTTTCTGACCTAAAACTGTGGCGGTCCAGTCCGGCACTTCGCCTCCGCTCATAATTTCAGGAATTAGAACAGTATGTGGGGCTTCAATGGCATAAAGTACTTCACCTGGTAATTCTTGAAATCCAGCAAGAACGTCTGCTATGGGATTTTCTCCCCAAGATGAACGAGGATGAAATCCGAATAAATAGATCTGACGTGTGGTTGTATGACGTACCAAAAAAGAAAGTCCATCCTGTTGGAACAGGATGGACAATGTACTCTCACCTGCCTTCGCATTCGCGAAAGCTGGATCTAGATTATTCTGACTTACAGTAAGTGTTTTCGTAGTTACCACTGATGGTAGGTTCTGTTAATGATCCAATGGTTAATGCTTCATTCGCGACCTTACTAAATGCTTGAGGATAGCTATCCGCAACATCGGCAAAAACAGTAGCGTATGGCGCACTTACCTCAAAGGTAGCAACATCAACGGCATTTTTATTAATCTTGCCCGCGTTCATTGTAAATAAACTGTCTGTTCCCGGTATTCTAAGCATCGTCTGTGCATCAAATCCATCACCGAACAGCTGAACTGCAACAGGCTCTTGACCAAGCACACGTAGCATTACGGAATCCTTATTCATTTCCTTTTGATACACCTTATCGTAGTACATAAAGCTTGTATCCTTACGCTCGATGATGTTGATGACGCCTGTATCTACAAACGCAACGAGTTCATTGATATCTGAACAGAACGCGCCGTTTTCAGTTTTATAGGCCAATTGTGCCTCGCGAATGTTTTCAAGTTTCTCCGTAACATCACAAATTCTCACACGCTCAATACGCTGGAATTTAATGGGTTGCATGATGCTGTTGTAAATACGGTACGTGAAGTACGTCGAGAGAAGGATGAGAACTACTTTAATTCCTAGTTGTACCTTTGAATTCATGGGTCTAAATCAACAATTATGGCCCAAAACTACAATAATTTTTAATTGCAATCACCTCAAAATACATATGTCGATCTGAAAGGCTTTTTTCCTTTCGATCCAACGAATGATCAGGACCAATTACTGCGGAAATTAGCGGTATACCTGAGCATTCGTCGTATTCAACCGGAGGTCATGATTGTCAAGGGGTATGCGGGCACAGGAAAGACTACGCTGTTGAAGAGTGTGGTAGCCGTCCATAAAAAAAACACACGAAAAGTGAAGTTGATGGCACCTACGGGTCGCGCGGCCAAAGTATTAAGCGGCGCTACGGGCTTTCCAGCAAACACTATTCATAGAAGCTTATACCGTCCTAAAGTGAGCTCAGGTGGCGCGGCGACCTTTGTTTTAGCAAATAACCCAAACAAGAACACCACCTTCATTGTGGATGAGGCAGGTTTGATCAGCACTCAAAGAGACCGTTCTTTAGGCGACCATTCGCTTTTAGAGGACTTATTACAATACGTTTTCGAAGATGCTTCCAACCATCTCATATTGGTTGGAGACCCCGCACAGTTGCCTCCAGTAGGACAACCACAAAGCCCAGCACTATCTTCAGAATTCTTCGCTAATCAGATGGGGATACCGGCAACAGAACACACGTTGCGCCAAGTAACTAGACAAGCTTTAGATAGCTATATTCTGAAAAATGCTACAATGCTTCGGCAGTTGATTGAAGCTGATTCAAGCGATTCGCCTGTATTTGAAGCTGGCGGAGATTTAACGAGAGTTGAAGACGGGTACCAATTGCAAGAGATTTTCGAGCAACTCTATACAGGCGATAGCAGCGGAAACACAATGGTGGTGCGCAGTAATAAAAAAGCGAACAAATACAATCAAGGCATCCGCGGACGTATTAAATTTCAGGAAGAGCGCATATCTGCCGGTGACCAGTTCATGGTGGTAAAGAACAACTACTTCTGGCTACCAGAATCTAGCCAAATGGGATTTATCGCAAATGGCGAGATCGGTGAAATTAGAAGCATCAGAAACATTCATGAACGGTACGGTTTTACCTTTTGTGAGGCTACCGTTGCCTTTGTGGATTACCCGAAACAAGAAGCGATCGATGTAATCCTAAACCTCAGTGCACTTGATAGTGAAAGCCCAGCATTAAGCGGAGCTCAAAGCAATAGCTTGTACGAGCAGATGATGGCTAAATATTCCTACCGGGGTTCAAAAGGAAAAATTTACGAATCGGTCAAAAACGATCCTTATTTCAACGCACTTCAAATTAAATTCAGTTACGTCATTACCTGCCACAAAAGCCAAGGTGGACAGTGGGAACACGTTGTAGTGGAACACCCCTATTTACCCGACGGTCCCTCTCCTATTTACTACAAATGGTTATATACGGCGATGACCCGGGCCACCACTAAAGTCTATCTAGTTGGGTTTCCAGAAGCGTGGTTTGAAGGCGTATCTTTACAACCTTGAACCTATTGATATGAAATACCTCATCGCCCGATTTGTTTTCTTTGTAACCGGCTGGAAACTTGTGGCATCTCAAGAAGATATAAAAGCTGCTCAAAACTCTGTAATGATTGCTGCACCACATACCTCGAACTACGACTTAGTCTATGCAGTAGGTACTTTTTGGCTCATGCGTCTACCCCTGAAATTCTTTATTAAAGACTTTTATACCCAATGGTACTTCTTTGGATTTTTCACGTGGATGGGAGCCATTGGCGTCAACAGGAGCAAAAGAAATAACTTAGTAGAACATGCAGCAGAATTGCTGCGGTCAGACAAAAATATGACTTTGATGGTGCCTGCGGAAGGCACACGTAAGCGCGTGGAAAAATGGAAAACTGGCTTTTATCAAATCGCTAAAAAGGCAGGCACACCCATTTCTCTAGGTTTTTTAGACTACGAAAAGAAACATGCTGGAATTCTAAAAGTAATTCCATGTGGTGAGGAGTTGGACACCTTTACTGAGATTGAGAAAGCTTATATGGACGTTGCTGGTAAACATCCGGAACTCTACAATAAAAAGATATTCTAATGTCTCATCCCGAATTACTTTTTCCTTCTGAAATAGCTTCAGCAATAAACCTGCGGGAGAAAGGCGACGGTATTGAAATTTGGGACCCAATACGTAAGAAATGGCTTGTCGCAGAACCGGAAGAATGGGTGCGTCAACATTGTATTGCCTATTTAGAAACGCTGGGCTATCCAAAAAGCAACATGACAACAGAGGCGGGGATTCGAACGGTGTTCAAACAAAAGAGAACCGACATTGTCGCAAATAAAGGAGGTAAACCCATCATCTTAGTTGAATGCAAAGCACCTGCAGTAAAACTGAGTCAAACCACATTTAATCAGGCATTTAACTACAATCAAAGCGTTAAAGCGCCATTCTTATGGCTTACGAACGGAATGCAACATCTGTACTGGGATTGTACGAATAATGTGCAATGCATGTCATTACCGCTAGCGGAGTCGATCTAGACTACGGACCTTTTTCTCATCCTTCTGAATACCTTTTGATGCAAGAAAAGCGAAAAGAATGCAGGCAAAGGGTGCTGCTGCTCCCCAACTTGCTTCAGCTCCAACGTTAGTTAAAATTGCTTGAGCAATGAAACCCATGGCCGCTAGGGCACTAAGCATACCTAATCGGACCACAACGAGTTGCATTTTACGATTGCGATACAACAAAACCGCTCCACTAAATAGTGACATACTTATCCCGAAGGTGAGAAAAGTATACATGCCAGCAGTAGCCCTAAACGCCTCCGATTCTATGGCATATAAGGGCAACACAAAAGCGCCAAGAGTACTAATTATAGCTGCACCAAAAAGGTAAAGAGTCTGAATGCGTTGAATCATACGGTTAAAATTTCTTGCGACAAAGTTGAAAAAAATACTGCGCCAATTTTCATTTAATCTCTAAATCTCACTATTATTGTTGTGTAGAGCTAATTATTGATCGAGCATCGGCTCAACTTCTACCTATTCTATCCCAAAAAACATGTTGACTGAAAACGATTTACAGGCACGTAAGCTGCCTGAACTAAAGGACTTAGGAGCATCACTTGATATTCCAAAAGCCCGTTACATGAAAAAAGGCGAACTCGTGAGCGCCATTTTAAACAAAACTGGACAATCCTCCACTGCTGAAAAAGCAACTAACAGCCCAATAAAAACCGAGCGTTCAGAAAATACTGCAGCCAAGGAAACGGTTAAAACGGAGTCTCCAACTCAAAACGAGAAGCGC
This sequence comes from Flavobacteriales bacterium UBA4585, assembly GCA_949487015.1. GTDB lineage: Bacteria > Bacteroidota > Bacteroidia > Flavobacteriales > Schleiferiaceae > UBA10364. Next base: position 1,716 of record CATAQZ010000005.1, on the reverse strand, counting down.
GAACCAAACGCTAAGAAAGAGAAAGAGCCGCAGACACCGCAGAATGAAAACGTTGAGCGCCATAACAAGGGACACCGTCACGAAAAAGGAGGTCGCCCCGAAAAAGGTCCACGTAACAATAACAACAGGGATCAAAACCAACGAGATCAGCGCAATAAACGTAGACCTAAAGAGTTTCACTTTGAAGGTATTATTGCGAACGAAGGTGTGCTTGAAATCATGCCAGATGGTTATGGCTTCTTAAGAAGTTCGGATTTCAACTATTTGAATTCGCCAGATGATATTTATGTAAGCCAAAATCAGATTCGTGGAATGGGTCTTAAGACGGGCGATACCATCACCGGCGAAGTACGCCCACCACGTGAAGGCGAGAAATACTTTCCTCTTGTCAAGGTCAACAGTATCAACGGACGTACTCCGGAGTATGTTCGTGACCGCGTTTCATTTGAACACTTAACTCCGCTTTTCCCAGAAAGTAAATTCGATATAACCACAAGAAGAAGCACTGACTCAACACGTATAATCGATCTGTTTTCTCCGATCGGTAAGGGACAACGTGGTTTGATTGTGGCCCAGCCGAAAACCGGTAAGACCACTTTGATGAAGGAGCTTGCCAACGCTATTGCAGCAAATCATCCCGAGGCTTATATGATCGTCCTTTTGATTGACGAACGTCCGGAGGAGGTTACTGATATGAGTCGTAGTGTAAATGCAGAGGTAGTCGCTTCGACTTTCGATGAACCTGCTGACCACCACGTGAAAGTGGCGAACATAGTACTAGAAAAAGCAAAGCGCATGACCGAATGTGGTCACGACGTCATCATTATGCTCGACAGTATTACTCGTTTAGCCCGTGCATATAATACTGTGAGTCCTGCCTCTGGTAAGATTCTATCTGGTGGTGTCGATGCGAATGCATTACAACGCCCCAAGCGATTCTTTGGAGCCGCTCGTAATATCGAAGGCGGTGGGTCGCTGACCATTCTAGCAACAGCACTTATAGACACCGGTTCGAAAATGGATGAAGTCATCTTTGAAGAGTTTAAAGGGACGGGTAATATGGAAATGCAACTGGATCGTAAGATTGCAAACCGTAGAATTTGGCCGGCAATTAACCTTACAGAAAGTGGTACGCGTAAAGAAGACCTGCTGCTCGCACCAGATGTTCTTCAGCGTATGTGGATCTTAAGAAAATACCTTGCAGATATGACGCCTATTGAAGCAATGGAATTCTTGAGCGACCGTGTTCGAAAGACAAAAGACAATGCGGAGTTCTTAATCTCCATGAACGGATAAGCAAAGCGGCCCACGAGGGCCGCTTTTTTTTTACTCCACCGAAGCAAACTGCTTCTCGTATAAATTATAATACGCTCCAGCTTTTTCGAGCAGTTGCTGGTGACTTCCCATCTCAACTACTCGTCCTTTATCAAGCACTATGATTCTGTCCGCATGTTGTATCGTCGAAAGACGGTGCGCGATGATCACTGATGTTCTGTTTTGTGTTAGTGCAATCAAGGCACGTTGAATCAATTCTTCCGTATGTGAATCGATTGACGAGGTAGCTTCATCAAGAATTAATACTGCTGGATTTGTTATATAAGCTCTTAGGAAAGCTAGTAATTGGCGCTGACCTGCAGAGAGCACACCACCGCGCTCCTGGACATTATAGTCTAAACCATCAGGCAAGCCCTCTATAAATTCAGAAATACCAATTGC
>CATAQZ010000004.1 GCA_949487015.1 Flavobacteriales bacterium UBA4585 | reverse complement strand
CGCATAATAGGCCTAAACTATTGACAAAGCTGATTATGTAATAACACTAAAATGTATTTAAACAACTAGTAAAATGAAAAAAGCACTCTCTTTGCTTGCTATCGTTGCCCTCTCATTGGGTACGGTTAACGCCTATGCTCAAGAAGATATGGCGGCTACGGAAGAAGTAGCAGTTGATTCTGCTGCTACTGAAACTATGGATTCTGCCGATGCAGCTGTTGATTCGGCTGCAGCAACTACAGATTCAGCTGCCACAGAAGAAGTAACTGAAGAAGCTTCGGAAGAAGTAGAAGCAGCTACTGAAGAAAAAGCATTCACTCAGATCTTGAAAGAAAAGTTCATCGAAGGTGGTGCATTCTTTATGTCGTTCGTATTGCTCGCCCTAGTTTTAGGTTTAGCTCTAGTTATCGAGCGTATCATTTACCTCACGTTTGCTCAAACAAACACTGAAAAGCTTCTTGAAGAAGTAGAAGGTGCATTGAACAACGGTGGTGTTGAAGCGGCAAAAGAAGTATGTCGCAATACACGTGGTCCAGTAGCAACGATCTTCTTCGAAGGTCTTGACCACTACGACGAAGGAATGGATATGGTTGATAAATCAATCATGAGCGTTGGTTCTGTAGAGAACGGTAAATTAGAGAAAGGTGTTTCTTGGATTTCATTGTTCATCGCATTGGCACCTATGCTTGGTTTCATGGGAACGGTTATCGGTATGATCGGTGCATTTGATGCGATCGAGGCAGCAGGTGATATTAACCCTTCTCTTGTTGCAGGTGGTATTAAAGTAGCACTTTTGACTACAGTATTCGGTTTGATTACGGCAATCATCCTTCAGATTTTCTATAACTTAATCGTAGCGATGATCGATGGTATCGTGATCAAGATGGAAGATGCTTCTATCTCATTCATGGATCTATTGGTTGAGCACAACAAGAAAAACGCATAATAAAGATGCTTAGTAAACTTCCATTAATTGGACGTGTCCTAGGTATTGTACTGGGTGTCATTGGTGTAATCATGTTTATCATGGTTTCGCTGAATGAAGACAGTGCTTCTAGCTATGTGTCCTACGGCCTATTCACTACCGTTATCGGTATAGTGATAGCTGTATTGAGCTTCGTGCTTTCATTGACGGTGAATCCTAAGGGAATCCGTGGTGTAGGTATCGGTTTGGCTGCTGTGATTGTCGTTGGTATTTTGAGCTATGTGCTCGCAGACGGATCAGACTTTGCCTCGTATAAGAATGTAACAGAATCAGAAACTAAAGTAGTTAGCGCAATGCTAAATGCATTCTACATCATTGGTGCCGGTGCGGTACTTGCTGTAGTCTACTCATTGGTTTCAAGAGTTTCTAAATAAGTATTGATATGGCAAGAAATAAAAGAGCCATACCAGAAATTAATGCCGGATCGATGGCGGATATCGCTTTCCTTCTATTGATTTTCTATCTGGTAACCACAACGATGGATACGGATAAGGGAATCAACAGGAAGCTTCCGCCTTGGGATGAGGAATTGGTTGAAGATCCACCTCCGATCAAGGAGCGTAATATCTTTACCGTTCTTGTGAATTCAAACGACCAGTTGTTAGTTGAAGATGAGTACCTCGAAATTTCACAGTTGCGTGAGAAGGCGATGGAATTCATTGATAACAATGGTGACGGATCTTGTACTTACTGTAAAGGTTACAAGGTGTCGTCTAGTTCTGATAACCCAGATAAGGCTGTCATTTCATTGCAGAACGACCGTGGTACTTCCTACGGCATGTATGTGAAGGTTCAAAATGAGCTCGTTGCAGCTTACGAAGATCTTCGTGAGAAATATGCTGAAGAAGAATACGGTAAGTCCTACAGAGGAATGGATGCTGAGGAAGACAAAGACGTTATTAAGGAAATTAAGAGCGCTTATCCTCAGAAAATTTCTGAAGCTGAACCTTTAAATATTGGTGGCTAATGGCGGTAATAAAGAAAAAGAAGGATAAAGGGCTACCGGCGGTAAATACCTCGGCACTTCCTGATATTGTATTCATGTTGTTGTTCTTCTTCATGGTTGCTACGGTAATGCGTGAAGTAGACTTGAAGGTTAGTGTAAACAAGCCTCAAGCAACGGAGATTCAGAAGTTGGAACGCAAGTCATTGGTAACTTACATTTACGCAGGTTCGCCTCGTGTGAAGTACCAGGATAAGTTTGGTCGTTCACCACGTATTCAGTTGAATGATGCGTTTGCAACCATCGATGATGTGCAGGCATTCGTGATTCAAGAGCGTGAAGCGAAAAGTGAAGAAGACCGTCCTATGATGACCATGTCCATCAAAGCAGATAAGTCTGTAAAGATGGGTCTGATAACAGATATTAAATTGCAATTGCGCAAAGCGCAAGCGTTGAAGATTAACTACAGTTCACTGCAACCTAAAAACGTGGAAGCGTTGTACAGTTCAGAGAACTAAGCAAAGAGAAAAGCTGTATAGGCGGAAAAGCCGGTTCCTTTGGGACCGGCTTTTTTTATACAGACTTCGGGCGCGACAGTATCCATAGACCTGCAGTTAGCGCGAGCACACCTAAGACGGACCATAAGGTGCCGTTTAACGTACTCTCCGTGAGTAATTGACCGTCATTCATGTAGGCAGAACCTAGAGCGAATCCGTTGTTTACAAAGTGAAGGGCAATCGGGGCCCAAAGCGTTCCTGTCCAGTGTTTAATGTAGCCGAAAATGACGCCCATGAAAAGTATCGGTAAAAGACTTAAGGGTTGCATATGAATCAGTCCAAAGCAAACCGCGGTAAGAAGTATCGCTCCGTGGTGGGACCCTCTTTCTGTAAAGAGTCGTTGTAGTACTCCTCTAAAAAAGAATTCTTCACCGAAGGCGGGAGCTGCAACCATAATAATGCCATTCAACAGCAGGGTTGTGATAGTCATATCAGCGAGTAAGCGTTGTAGGGTAAATTCAACTTTCGCTTCCTGTGCTTCTAGTGCATGAACCCAAGGTGCATCAGGAAGTAGCAGGGAATTTAACCGGCTTAGCAGGTCTATGGCGAAGAACGACCCTATGGCTACCAATGCTAGTCCTATGAAAAGTCGCTGATTTTGTAGTACTGGGGACTGAAGTCCTAGGAAACTCCAAGGTTTAGTGCTGACCCAAAATGCAAGGACGATGGGGGGAAAGAGAAATAGCCCGATGCTGTTGAAAAACTGTAGAAGACGTAATTGGTCTGTATTTGTGCCATTGAGCGCTTCCGTACCAGTTATTAGTATACCTAAACCGGTAAATACTGTCGTAGATATAAGTACAACTATTAGAAAGGCCATACCGGTTCTTAAAGGACTCCATAATTCTTTGTTCGCGTGCGACATCGCTTTGTACTTTTGTAGTGATGGTAAAGATAGGCGATATAGAGCTAGGGGAGTTTCCTCTATTGCTCGCACCCATGGAGGATGTGAGTGATCCCCCGTTTCGGAAGTTGTGTAAAGACAATGGAGCGGATGTGATGTATACGGAATTTATCTCCTCAGAAGGCCTCATTCGTGATGCTGCGAAGAGTGTAAAAAAATTGGATTTCTACGAATATGAGCGTCCATTAGGTATTCAAATTTTTGGAAACGAAATTGAAAGTATGCGTCAGGCGGCCGCCATTTGCGAAGAGTCAAATCCTGATATAATTGATATTAATTACGGCTGTCCGGTCAAAAACGTGGCGTGTAAAGGCGCAGGTGCTGGAATTCTTCAAGACATACCAAAGATGGTGAAGATGACTGCGGAAATTGTGAAAGCAGTAGATAAGCCGGTTACGGTAAAGACTCGTCTAGGTTGGGACGATAGTACTAAATACATTGTTGAAGTAGCGGAACGCCTTCAGGACATAGGTATCCAAGCCATTAGTATCCACGGAAGGACGCGAAAACAGATGTACAAGGGTGAGGCGGATTGGTCATTGATTGCTGAAACTAAAAATAATCCGCGTCTACACATACCTGTTTTTGGAAATGGCGATGTTGATAGTGGGCCTAAAGCATTAGAGTACCGCAATAAATATGGCGTTGACGGCATTATGATTGGACGCGCAAGCATTGGCTATCCATGGATATTTAATGAGATCAAACACTATTTCGAGCACGGCATTGAGGCGAAAAAGCCTACTGTAGAAGAGCGGGTGGCTGCGGCACGAGAGCACTTCGAATTGAGCTTAAAATGGAAAGAGGAGCGCTATGCAATCATGGAAACACGAAAGCATTACACCAACTATTTCAGAGGATTGAGTCACTTCAAACCGTACCGTACGAGATTAGTTACGTTGGAAGACCCTAACGATGTATTACTCACCTTAGATGAGATTGAATCAGAATACATCGCGAAGTATGGTAACGATCAGGAAGGGCCGCAATCCGTTTCTACGTTAACCTACAAGACGTAGCCTTAGGCTTCGTTGATTTGTTGAATTACTTTACCGGTAGACCACATGGATATGGCGGTTCCTATGCTTAAAACGATGGTTGTCGTTAGCAAATAATGCTTCCATGAAAGAACGACGGGGTAATACTCTTGAATATATCCAGACCCTAGAGAGACGACACCAACGTATTTTTGAATAAGTATGATTGTCGTTCCTAGACTTAGACCGACTGCCCATCCTGCGAGTACTATAAGAAGTCCGTTTTTAAAAAAGATGGAGCGAAGCTGTGCATTAGATGTGCCCATAGACCAAAGGGTATAGATGTCGCTTTTCTTCTCTAAAGCAATAATTGTTAGGGCTGAAACGATACCAAAGCTGGCGAGAACGACGACGAATGCAAGAATACCCAATACCACGAGCCTTTCAGAGCGCATGACTTTAAAAAGTGTGGCTTCTTGTTCTAATCTGTCTGCGATGATGGCGCGGTCGCCAAAGTGCATTTCGATCGATTTTCTCAACGCATTATTATCATCATAGACTTCGAGATAGGAAGGGTGTTTGGCGCCGGTAAAGGCTTGAACCCAACCTTTCGGTGCGATGGCTTTATTGACATCATAATCCGGCTGCACAGTGTGAATAGAAGTAATAAACACATTTTTTGCTCGTACCGCATCACTCAGATTGAGCGCGGTGGTAGTGGCGTCTATTTTGGGTAGGTATACGGTAACGATTGGTGGAGGGTTCGCGTTGGAAACACCGAGATGGTAGGCCACTCCTGCTCCTAAGGCCAACGTATTTTCACCAAGATCGAGGCTGGGGTCTGCCTGGGTAAGGAGGTGTTCGTTTAAACGGTGCTCCCGAATATATTCATTAGAGACACCCAATACATATGTAATGTGTTGATTCTCGCCTTGAGCAAGTAAAACGCGTTGCTCGTAAACGGGTTCAAATATGGACGCCGGATAACGGGCCGCTGCTGTATTGAGGTAAGTAGAATCTTCTGCCGAGAGGACAAGACTGGTCCCACCTGTAGGGCTGATTTTAAGTGGGGGATTGGCATCCTCGAATTGTTGCGCAACGAGATCTTCAAGACCCGCAAAAGCACTAAGAACTACGGTCATCGCAGCTGTACCAAGAGCCAGTCCCACTAAGGCCGTTAAGGACATCAAGCGAATCGCTCCCAACTTGCCTAGAGCAAAGAAGTATTTTCTTGCGAGGAATGTGGAGAACGACTGCACAGTTTTTATTTGATAGGACTTTCGCCATCGCCGCGCAGTAAGCGTTCGATGTTTTCTTCGTATTCCAAACTGTCGTCCGTGCGAAGGATGAGTTCGGGAACGACACGTAATTGGTTGCCTACGCTGTGGCCTAATGCACCACGGAGTTTCG
>CATAQZ010000003.1 GCA_949487015.1 Flavobacteriales bacterium UBA4585 | reverse complement strand
TTAAAAAGTACCGAAGCCGCGTGCCAATACATGCTTAAAATGTATGCTGTTTTTGAAGATTGGAACCTCGTACTAGCTGCGTACAACAGCGGTCCCGGCAATGTCCGTAAAGCCATTCGCCGCAGTGGAGGGAAAACGTCCTACTGGGAAATTCGTCCGTTTTTACCGCGCGAAACTTCGGCGTACGTGCCGCTCTTTATCGCCGCGACTTATGCGATGGAATACGGGCATTTGTACGGTGTAGGGCCCGCCGATATACCCGCCTACTACGTTGCAACCGATACGGTCCGCGTTACGAACCAACTGCACTTTCAACAGCTAGAACAACAGCTCGGCGTTGCATCCGACCTGCTGGAATTCTTAAATCCTCAGTACCGGTATAAGATCATTCCTGTAGTCGATGGCACCGATTATTTCATTACCCTACCAAAGGAAAGTGCAGGGGCGTTTAGAGCACAGCAGGATTCCATTTACACCATCGCAGCCGGCTATTTTGAGTCGCGCGCTAGTGCGATGCCTGAATTCACCCAAATGAATGAGCGGACTACGCACCGCGTTAAAAGCGGTGAAACCTTAGGTCACATCGCTGGGAAATACGGCGTGGGGGTAAGTGAGATCAAACGTTGGAACGGTCTAACTTCGGATATGATACGTGTGGGTCAGCGCATTGTCGTTTATCCGCGCCGCATCTAAAACCAAGACTGTCAGAAGGCTTTGGTCTACTTTTTGCCTAATTTCCAGTACTAATTCCTGCATTATGTTACGCAACAGCGCTTTACTCCCACTTCTTGTTACTGCTTCGCTCTCCCTCTTCTTCTTTAGTGGATGTGCAGAGAAAAACGCAGACGGTACCACTAAAAAAAAGGAGCGCATACTGCCCCCGTCCAGCGGAACTCACAGTGAGCTTTTACTGGTAATGCCTGATGCGCTTTGGGAAGGTGCACCGGGGGAAGAATTCAGAGCACTATACCTTGCAGATGTAGAAGGATTGCCGCAGGCAGAAGCCTATTTCGATGCTTCTAGAGTTGAACCCAAGGACGTCAATAAAATTCTACAGAAAACAAAGAGCATCCTTTGGGTTGAAAAAAGCGATACCTCGTTTGTGAAAATGCAGAAAGATTTGTGGGCTCGACCGCAACGCATTGTACGCATCACTGCACCGAGCGAAGAAGCAATAGCGAAGTCCATAAAAGAAAGTGCGAAGCAATTGATGGACGCTTTTAAGGAGCACGACATGAGCGTGATTCAGGGCAGGTTGAAGAAATCGTCTTATGCCTATACCCATGAGAACTTAAAGGATATTGGCATTAAAAGCATGCTGCTGCATCAAGGGTTCGACCCCACGCTAGACAAGGACGATCTGAAAATTTTCGCAACGAAGACGGTAAAGACCATACAGTACGTTATCGTGAGCGAACGCCCTATGTCTGAAGGTTTGGTCAGTGTTGATGCCATTATTGCGCACCGCGACAGCATCGGAAAAAATTATTTTGAAGGCACCTACGAAGGGTCGTATATGTCTACGGAACTGATGATCCCGCCCAGCATTGAGAATACAGAAATCAGCGGGATGTTTGCCATTGAAACGCGCGGATTGTGGCGAATGAATGGCGATTTTATGGGCGGACCGTTCTTATCCTACACCATTTACGACGAGAAAAACGACCGCATATTGACCATCGAAAGTCTCCTGTATGGACCTACTGCGAAGAAGCGAAATGTAGTGTTAGAAATGGAGGCAATGATGCGTTCCATTAAGTTGTAGCAAAGCCGCCTATACTGTACCTTGGGGAGACAAACCCAAGGAAGCATGTTAGAAGTAACTACTAAGGAAGGTGTATTGACCATCACCTTCGACCGTCCAGACAAATTCAACGCATTCAACCGCGAACTTGCCTTAGGTGTGCAGGAAGCATTACGTCTGGCCGCAACGGATACAGCGGTGCGTTGTGTGGTCATCACCGGTGCAGGCAAAGCCTTTTGTGCAGGCCAAGACCTCGGTGAAGCCATCGCAGAAAATGGCCCAACCTTGCGCGATATCGTCGCGAAGCATTACAACCCCATCATTAAAGCCATTCGGGAATTACCGAAGCCCGTCATAGCAGCGGTCAACGGCGTTGCTGCCGGGGCAGGTGCAAATATTGCGCTCGCTTGTGACATTGTCGTGGCACACGAGAAGGCCAGTTTTGTGCAAGCCTTCAGTAAAATTGGTCTTATTCCAGACAGCGGCGGTACGTTTACACTGCCCAGATTGGTCGGTTTTCAGCACGCGAGTGCACTGATGATGACCGGCGATAAGGTGCCTGCTGCTCAAGCGCAGCGCATGGGCATGGTGTATCAAGTGTTCCCAGAAGAACGCTACGAAGGAGAAGTTGCTGCATTAGCGCTGCGCATGGCACAGATGCCGACTAAAGGTTTGGCATTGACTAAACGAGCGTTGAACGCGGCGGCAACGAATGATCTTAACACGCAATTGGACTTAGAAGAAGCACTGCAGACTAAAGCAGGAAAAACATACGATTTCAACGAAGGTGTCCAGGCGTTTTTAGAAAAGCGTGCACCTGAATTTAAAGGAGAATAAAATGAAAGTAGCCGTATTAGGTGCTGGTGCTATGGGCACAGGAATTGGACAGATTGCCGTACAGAACGGTTGTCATGTAGTGTATTACGACAGCTTCCCCGGCGCTACAGACCGCAGTAAAGCTTCGATAGAAAAGATTTTTAATCGGTTAGCGGAGAAAGGAAAGATTACCTCGGAACAGAAAGAAGAAATGCTGGGCCGCATGCATTGGAGTGCAGATGTAGACGCCGTTTCCGGGGCAGATCTTGTGGTTGAAGCTGTGATTGAAGACCTTGAGGTGAAAAAGGATTTGTTCGCGAAAGTGGAGCCGTTGCTCCGCTCTGATGCTTGGCTTTGTACGAACACCTCAAGCCTAAGTATTGCTGCTCTTTCGAGCGGTTTAACACATCCAAAACGATTTGGAGGATTGCACTTTTTTAACCCGGCACCGTTGATGCCTTTGGTAGAAGTCGTGCCTGGCGTGAAAACCGGTGATGACTTTACGGAGACCATGGAAGCTTTAATGCTGGAATGGGGCAAAGTGCCCGTTGTGGCAAAAGATACCCCAGGGTTTATCGTGAATAAAGTAGCCCGTCCGTTTTACAGTGAGGCCATAAAACTCTATGAAGAAGGCGTAGCAAGTGTAGCGGAGATTGATGCGGCAGTGAAAAGTATCGGGTTTCGAATGGGACCTTTTGAATTGACTGATCTCATCGGTCACGACGTGAATTATACGGTGACGGAAACCGTCTGGAGCCAATTCTTTTATGACCCCCGCTTCCGCCCTTCCATCACCCAAAAAAGACTGAAAGAAGCCGGATTGTTCGGTCGTAAAACCGGCCGTGGTTTCTACAACTACGCAAGTGGTATGGACGCCGCAGTAGTGGCACAGGAAGAAGTGGTAATTGATCCCATGCTGAGTGAAAAAATCGTCGAGCGCATTCTATGCCTTATTATCAATGAAGCCTTAGATGCCGTGTGGCAGGGCATTGCTTCTCCTGAAAATGTCGACCTCGCCATGACTAAAGGAGTAAATTACCCCAAGGGACCCATTGAGTGGGGACGCGAAATGGGCTGGGACCAAGTGCTCGGTACCTTAAAACGCTGCCACAAACACTATGGGGACGACCGCTACCGCCCATGTCCGTTATTGCGTCACCTGAACACTGGAAATGCAGAATTGGGCGAAGGTCAGTTGACCGATAATTTTATGGTGTAATACCGTGACTCAACCAAGCGACGAACTACTCAAGCGCGCCTATGCACAGGATGCTTCCATCTACCAGGAAACGCCCGAATCTGTGGCCTTTCCAAAATCGGCTGATGATGTGGTCGTACTTGTTAAATCAGGCAAGCCGCTGATCCCACGCGCCGCAGGAACCTCCCTGGCCGGCCAAGTCGTGGGCGATGGTACCGTGCTCGATACCGGAAGGCACATGAATGCCATTCTCCACATCAATGTCGAGGAGCGATGGGCAGAAGTACAACCGGGTGTCGTTCGAGACGAACTCAATCACTACCTTAAAGAACACGGACTGTTTTTCGGTCCCAACACCTCCACCTCGAACCGCTGTATGATGGGCGGAATGGTGGGCAATAACAGCTCCGGCTCCACCTCTATTTCCTACGGAACCACACGCGAAAAGCTGCTTGGCCTTGAACTGGTCACCGCAGATGGCGTGTTGCGCGCGATGGGCGCGATCGACTCTGAAGTGGTGCGAGAAATTCCGGAAGCCGTTGCACAATGGCTGGCAAAGTGGTCCCAAGCTTGGTCCACGGAAAACCTCGCCGACCATTTCCCGGATCCGACCATACACCGCAGAAATACCGGGTATGCGATCGATTTAATTGGCAACGATCCCGATGCACTCTTAGCTGTGCTATGTGGCTCTGAAGGAACTTTAGGCATTGCCACGAAGATTCGTATAGCCTTAGATCCGCTCCCACC
>CATAQZ010000002.1 GCA_949487015.1 Flavobacteriales bacterium UBA4585 | reverse complement strand
TCCAGTTTCATTAAATACATAACCACTACTTATACTTTTATAGGTAAGATTTCCATAAGGCTGAATAGACGATTCGAAGCCTTCAATTATAAGAACCGGCTTTTGAAGTCCCACGCTGGGATTGGCATATTTAACAGTAACGCGTGCACCTTCCGATGGATCTGTGGTTGACAAACAAGGTGGAGAAGGCAATTGATCTGTTAGAAATTCTTTGTGAGCTACAGGAGTATTAAATACAATATTGAATCTTAGCCTGCTCTCAGCGGTCTTACCATTTTTATAACCTCGTATCCTGAGTTGTTTAACTAGATTTTCAACGTTGGAGGTGGCACATTGGTAAGAAATGGAAATCAATTGATTTATATTGATTCTTTGAAATCCACTTCCATCGGCAAAATCTACGGAAATACTATCAATGCCCCCGATATTTTCAAATACTTCGCTCTGGTCAAGCTTAAAGGTTACGAGCGCCGTATTTGTCTCACTATACACGGATGAGTGCAGTACAGATCCTATGAAAGTTGTATCGCCACGAACTGCTTGCTGCGCGAGTTTTATAGGGTCACCTTGATAAATGGGATATTGCCCTTGATCATCAACGAAAATATATTCATCTACTAAATCGAATTGGCCGTCATGAAAATCTAAATACCCTTTAGCCAATGAGTTAGAATCTAGGGTATTAAAAGTTGCCCAAAGCAACATAAGCGGAACATCTACTTTATCGCTGTATTTCCCTTCTAACTTCAAAGTATCCCAAGGTAAAAGACGCAGGCTGTTTTGAGCACATAATACATACGTTGAATCTCGTAATTGACTATGATACAGATCCATATAGACATACTGTAAACGCTCGATATTGGCACTTTGGCCAGGCACTGCTCCGTTGTGAAAATGAGGGTCTAATGGACTCTCATGCGTAAATAAATGTACCGAACTTACATCGTGTAATAATCCCGTGGGGAATATTTGCGTGGGCAGTTTCGCATAGATCCGATCTAAAGAATCCTGTAATTGAGCATTGGCTTTAAAAGGAAGGATACAAATGATCCAAAAAAGTAAGCGTAGTGGCATTGCTTTCATAGCGTGCGATATTTGAGGTTTCTATTCAAATTGGCACGTGAAATCGTGAAAGTCAATTTTTGTTTAGAACTAAAAATTGCGAACAAAAAAAGCCCCCAATCCGCTAGGATTGGGGGCTTTTGAAATTTTGCCTTAGAGTCGCTTACATCGCGCCATCAAGCTTTGCCGCAAGAACTTGTTTGCTTGTTGCTCCTACTTGCTTGTCTACGATTTCACCGTTTTTGAAAACCAATAGCGTTGGAATGTTACGCACACCGAACTGCTGCGCAACGGCGCCATCTGTATCTACGTTTAATTTTCCTACAACTGCCTTGCCTTCGTAATCACCCGCTAATTCGTCAACAACCGGTCCAACCATGCGGCAAGGGCCACACCATTCTGCCCAGAAGTCAACCAATACAGGTTTGTCTGATTTCATTACAACTTCTTCAAAGTTTGCTTCTGTTATTTCGAGTGCCATAAAAAATTTATTTCGTTTTCTTAATTCAAAAGTAGGACCAATTTAGCCTTGTAACCTATAGGCTCCACCTATGAGGTCATTGATGTTATCCACACCAAATGACCCTATTCTGTTAAAAACCTTATTGAACCAGCAAGAGCTGGGCCTTTCCGTCTTTACGTATTACATAACTGCCTCGAGGCCAACCCGAAATATCTATGGTACCCTCGTCAGCTAAATCGCCCTCAAAGTGCACGCTACCCCGCATATCGACAATTCGAACAGCACCAACGGGACCATTAGTTTTAAGCGTAATTAAGTTTTTTGCAGGATTTGGAAAACACCTCCAAGGTGCACCATCAAGCTCCTTCATTCCAATGTGTAACGCCAGTCCAAAAGCAAAACCACCAGTGAATCCCTTTGCGGTAGTGTCTAGACGTATCCAACGATCTGGAAACGAATTAGCAACATCATAGGGAATGAGTGAATCGCCTTCAAAATAAACTTGCGTCACTAATGTATCTGTAAACCAAGGATCTGTTAAATAACTTTTTAAATGTATATGCGAAGGTCGGTACGGATAAATACCTGGCAATTCAGTATGAACTACCGTAGACTTGCCAGAAAGTTCCAATTTGCCTCTGTAAGCGAAGTCGTTTGGATTGCCATCAACATTGCTATAATCGCCTAAAGAATTTGCGTGCCACAACTCTACCATGTAGGAGCTCGCGAGTGAATCTAAATCTAATGTATCGCAATTTGATGAAACATAAAACGTTAGCTGTAAAGCTCTTGCCGTGTCATTCACCCCTGGAGCAAGCGTATCATTGGTAATGATCGGTGCATTTTCAATAAAATAGGGCCCCAACTGATCCGGTGTAGTTACACAGTTCACCTGTGCTAAAAGAGGTGTCGTAAAGACCAGCATGATGCATCCAATCCACTTTTTCATCTAGTTTATCACCTTTGGTTGAAGTTTATCGTGCTGCTCCAATACTTGCAACATGTCTTTAGTTATAGTGACTTTGAATTCTTTTACAGGGAGTTTTATATCTAGTTTTTCTTCTAAATCTATCACATGCAACTTCACTCGTTTTTTTCCAGGATACAACGCTAAAAGCTCATGAAGTTCATCTACCAATGGTGTAGTCAATTGTTGTAAATCCAGTTTAATTTCTAGACTCTTACTGCTTTCCTCCAAAACTTCGGAAAGTAAACGCACCTCTGCAACATCAACGCTCAAGCGTTCTATAAAGCCTTCGCCTTGGCGTTGATTAAACTTCCTGCCTCGTGCTCTTATGTAGAGCAATTGCTCATTATCGAAGAAGTGACGGAACTTGAGATAATCTTCACCAAAGAGCTTAAATTCATAATCTCCATGAAAATCCTCGAGTCTGAATATCCCCCAACCTTTTCCCATTTTTGAAATGCGATGTTGCGCATCGGTTACTATACCAGCAACGGTAACATCTCTACCTAGTATGCTTTCAACATTATTTAAACGGCTCAAAGAGGCGTTACAGAAATATTTAATCTCCGTTCTAAAGTCATCAAGCGGGTGAGAACTAAGGTACATCCCATTGATCTCCTTTTCTTTCTTCAAAGCAACGATTGACGGCCATTCAAGTACGTCAGGCATAGTGGGCGGTGGAAGCTCTTCTCCAGATCCTTCACCAAAAAGGGAAGCCTGTGCACTTTCTGCATCGTTTTTCTTGCCTTGTACGTATTTAATTGCTTTTTCTACAAAACTTCGTCCACCCTCTTCCTCTGAGAAATACATCGCTCTGTGGGTACCTTCGAAATCATCCATAGCACCACCAAGAATGAGACATTCGATCGTTTTTCTATTTGCTTGGCGGAGGTCGATGCGCTCTAATAAATCGAAGAGATTTTTGAATTGGCCACCATCTTCTCTTTGTGCGATGATTTCCCGGACCGCATTTTCACCTACACCTTTCATACCGCCCATTCCAAAACGAACAGCACCTTTTGGGTTAACCGAAAAGCGCAATAAACTTTCATTGACAGAAGGACCCAATACTTGTACACCAATGCGTCGACATTCTTCCATAAAAAAGGTCACCGTCTTCAAATCGGACATGTTATTTGACAGGACTGAGGCCATAAATTCAGCCGGATAATGTGCTTTCAGGTAAGCCGTTTGATAAGCTACCCAAGCGTAACATGTAGAATGTGATTTGTTAAAGGCGTATGAAGCAAATGCTTCCCAATCTTTCCAAACCTTCTCGAGCACGTCCCTGTGATGGCCACGTTCTTCGCCGCCGTCTAGGAACATTGGCTTAAGCTTATCTATGATGTGTTTTTGCTTCTTTCCCATACCCTTACGAAGCATATCGGCTTGACCTTTTGAAAAACCAGCCAATTCCTGCGACAAAAGCATTACTTGCTCCTGATAAACAGTAATTCCATACGTCTCTTTAAGCTTACCCTCCATAGCATCTAAATCGTAAACGATTTCCTTACGGCCGTGTTTTCGATCGATAAATTCAGGTATATATTCAAGTGGCCCTGGACGGTACAAAGCGTTCATGGCAATGAGATCTGCAAACTCTGTAGGCTTTAGTTCTTTGAGGTATTTTTGCATTCCAGCACTTTCGTATTGGAAGATTCCCACTGTTTCCCCGCGTTGAAATAACTCGTAGGTTTTTGTATCATCAAGTGGAAAGCTGTCGGGGACTAAATCTACATCGTGACGTTGTTTGATCAAACGGCATGCCTCTTTGATAATGGTCAGTGTACGAAGGCCTAAAAAGTCCATTTTAAGCAGTCCCGCATCTTCCACTACAGAGTTATCGAATTGGGTGCACCACATTTCTGAATCCTTGGCACGAGCCACTGGAACCAATTCTCTTATGTCACTAGGCGTAATGATTACACCACAAGCATGAATTCCAGTATTTCGAAGCGAACCTTCCAAAACACGAGCCTGGTTAATAGTCGTTGCCTCAAGCGATTCACCTTCGGAAAGTGATTTTAACTGGCGAACCATACCTGCTTCTTCAGATCCAAATTTGCTGCGTAGTTGCTTTTCATCTAATTCCCAGAGCTTTTTAAGCTTTGTCATGTCTGGAATGAGTTTTGCAATACGATCCGTGTCGGGTAATGGTAATTCTAATACCCTTCCAGCATCTCGTATAGAACTCTTTGCTGCCATCGTACCATAGGTGATGATTTGAGCCACCTGAGAGGATCCGTATTTATCAATAACATACTG
>CATAQZ010000001.1 GCA_949487015.1 Flavobacteriales bacterium UBA4585 | reverse complement strand
GACGGTGAAACCCTAGGTACCTTCTTCCGCGAAAACAGAACGGCTGCAACCTTCGATGAACTCTCGCCATGGCTCGGTAAAGCGCTCGTAGCAACGGAAGATGAACGCTTCTATTCCCACAGCGGGGTGGATGCAAAGGCGCTGGCACGTGCTGTAGTATATCTGGGATCTAAAGGTGGCGGCTCCACACTCACGCAGCAATTGGCGAAGATGCAATACAACGAACCGGCGCGCAATTTAGTGGAGCGCATTGGGCAGAAATTGGGCGAATGGATCATCGCGGTGCAGCTGGAAAGGCTTTACACGAAAGACGAAATTATTGCCTTGTATTTGAACCAATTGGACTTTCTCTACCAAGCCGTCGGCATCAATTCTGCCGCCCGCGTCTACTTCAACAAGAAGCCTATTGACCTCACCATAGAGGAGGCTGCGGTGTTTGTTGCCATGGCAAAAAACCCCTCCCTCTACAATCCTAAACGCTACCCGGAACGTACCAAACAACGCCGCGACCAAGTGTTCGTGCAAATGGTTAAAAACGGTATGCTTACGGTAGCAGAAAAAGACAGCCTGCAACAAATTCCCCTTCAGTTGGAATTCCGACCACAGAGTCATACGGCTGGTCTAGCACCGTATTTCCGCGAATATTTACGTGGCTACATGAAGGAGTGGATCAAAGATTATGAGAAACGGACCGGCCGCGAATTGGACCTCTATAGTGGCGGGTTAAAAATCTACACGACCATCAATGCTGAGATGCAACAGAATGCGGAAGAAGCCGTGCAAGAGCATTTAGGCAATTACCAACGTATTTTTGACATCATCAAAGAAGACCGTAAATACGGCCCATTCTATTTCGATGAAGATCCAGCAGGAAATGTAAAGCGCATCGTAGACCGTGCGATGAAAAATACGCAGCGCTACCGCGGTATGAAACGCCGTGGCGCGAGTCAAGACAGCATTCAAAGAGCATTTAACACCCCTATCCCCATGACCGTATTTACCTGGAACGGGGACAAAGACACCGTGCTGTCGCCGCGCGACAGTATCATGTATTACAAAGGGCTTTATCAGGTGGGCATGATGAGCGTGGAACCGCAGAGCGGCCACGTCAAAGCATGGGTTGGTGGCAACGACTACCAGTACTTTAAATACGACCACGTAAAACAAGGAAAACGCCAGGTAGGCTCCACCTTCAAGCCGTTCGTTTATGCTTCTGCCATTCTAGAGAAAAACTACAGTCCCTGTCTTCAGGTACCCAATGCTAAGATCTGTATTGAAAAAGGCGAGTTCGGACTCATAGAGGACTGGTGTCCTTCCAACTCTGATGGGAAATACGGCGGCACAAAAAGTTTGAAACACGCATTGGCAAATTCAATGAACACCGTCACCACATTCCTTATGAAACAGGTGGGACCGCGTCCAGTGATTAATCTAGCCCGTCGTATGGGTATTACAGGGGAGATTCCGGAGGTACCTTCTATTGCCTTAGGCACAGTGGACCTCAGCGTTTATGAGATGGTGGGTAGCTACACCACCTTTGCGAACAAAGGGCGCTATGTTCAGCCCATTATGGTGACACGTATTGAAGATAAAAATGGTGTCGTATTAGAGGAGTTTACGCCCGAAACGCGTCAAGTGATGAGCGACCGGGATGCTTACGTAATCCTGAAGCTACTGATGGGAGTAACGGAAGACGGTACCGGAATCCGATTGCGCCACGATTTAGGCAAAAATTTCTACCGCAATAATGCTGTAACCGGCTATCCTTACAAGTTCACTAATGAAATTGCCGGGAAAACGGGGACGACGCAAAACAACTCTGACGGTTGGTTTATGGGCGCTGTACCTAACCTAATCACCGGGGTATGGACCGGTTGTGAAGATCGTGCTGCGCATATGGGCGGCAGGTTCGGTACGTATTACGGACAAGGCGCTACGGCGGCATTGCCGATCTGGGCCGTCTACATGAAAAAGAACTACGCCAACCCTGATCTCGGCATTAGTGCGAGCCCTTTCGAACGTCCTAAAGGTGAGCTGGGCATAGATGTAGATTGTCTACCGACCACGTTCGACTTTGATAG